>JANNEZ010000168.1:0-32883 GCA_031379255.1 Rhodoferax sp.
TGCGCCGCATCCGCGCGGCGCGGGAGATGACGCAATTTCTCGCACGGCTTTCGCCCCTGGCGGAAGTTGAAGCGTTGCAAGACGCGGACATTTCCGCCTTGGTGAAATCCTTGCGCTGACAGCGCTGGCAGACCCAGCCGCTACCCGCCACCCGCCACCCGCCCCCGCCCCGTTTCCCTTTCGACGCTTGTGCAAAAACTGCGCGTGGTGCTGGACACCAGCACCTTGATTGGCTGCCTGCTCAAGCCCGTCTCGGTGCCCGCGCAAGCGCTTGGCGCTGCCATGCAGGCGGGTGAGCTGCTGGCCTCAACCGAGACGCTGAAGGAGCTTGAAGGCGTTTTGTCGCGCGACTATTTGGCGCGCTGGCGTTCGCTGGAGGAACGCGCGACTTTCCTGCGCCTTTACCGCGAGTCGTGCCTGATTGTCGAAAACGTGGCGCCGGTCAAAGCCTGCCGGGACCCGAAAGACGACAAATTTCTGGCGCTGTGCCAGAGCGGCGAAGCGCACGTGTTGATCTCCAGCGACCGCGATTTGCTGGACATGATGGACTTTAGCGGCACCCAAATTGTGTCTGCGGCCGAGTTTTTGCAGCGGCTGAAAACACCCTGACGATGACAATGGCGTGAATAGCGCAGCGAAATACAGGGGAGCGAAGCGGAGGACAATCGCGGAGCTATTTGCCCCGTTGTCGTCGGCACACCCCCAAGGCGGCGTCAGGCCGCGAGCGCCCAATTCTCAAACTGCAAAGCTGGCACGCGTTCAAACTCCCGCAGGTTGTTGCTGACCAGGGTCAAGCCCTCGCTGCGGGCATGGGCTGCAATGTGCAGGTCGTTCACGCCAATGGTCTGGCCCTGCTTTTCCAGCGCCGCGCGGATTGCGCCATAGTGTTGGGCGGCTTTGGCGCCGTAAGGCAACACCTCCAGGCGGCTGCACAGGTCTTCCACCACGGCCAGGTTTGCTGCGGGGTTGCTGCTTTTTTCAGCGCCGTGCTGCAACTCGGCCAGGGTAATCGCAGAAATGGCCATGCGGCCGGCGTTCTGGTTGAAGATTTCAAGCGCCTGCATTGGGCGGCGTTTGATGACGTAGATGACGATGTTGGTGTCCAGCAGGTATCGCAACATGACGGCGCTGCGCCCAATTAGAGGTTTTCGCGCTCTGCTTGCGCCTGCCCGGCCCGCCCAACCATGAAGTCTGCGGTGGGCTGCGGGCCGTCTTTGAAAAAACTGTCCCACGACTGGTTGAGTGGCGAAATGATGCGTTCAACGCCGTGGGCGCGCACATCCACCCGCTTGATGTCGCCGGGCAGCCGCAACTCGACCGGCAGGCGCACCGCCTGGGTTCGGTTGTTGATGAAAAGTGTGGTGGCGACCATTAGACCTTCATTGGCATTGTATGTATATAGCGCCAGTATATAGCACTCGTTTTACGCCGTCAAGCAGCGGCAGAAAACGCCCTGAAGGGGCCAAGCTACCTGCGCCTCAGGCCGGCGCTGCCACCGCTGCAGGCTTCACGCGCTGCCACTCGTCGAGTTTGTCACGCGCGGTCAACACGGCTTTGGCCACCGTTTCGTCATGCCCGGGTTTCTTCGCCGTGAGTTCGATCACATAACCATTGGGGTCGCGGAAATAGATCGAGTCGATGAAGCCGTGGTCTGAAATGCCGCGCGTCTCGATGCCGGCCGCCTTGCCTTTGGCGAACATCATGTGCATGTCTTCCTGCGTCACTTCCAGGGCGATGTGCAGGTCGAAATCGTGCTGCGACTTGAAGGTGAAAGGCATGTCAGGCGCTTCAAAAAACGCCAGACAGGAGCCGTCGTCCATCTGGTAGAAGGAATGCAGAGTGTGGGTGGCGCGGCCGCTTTTGGTCTCTGAAATCTGGAAGGCGTTGACCAGCGGCAGGCCGAGAAAGTCGTTGTAAAACTTGCGCGTCTCCTCCGAGTCGCGGCAGCGGTAGGCGTTGTGGTGGAGTTTTTTGAGCATGGGGGTCTCGCTGGGTCAACGGGTCAAACCGCGACGAACGCCTTTTCCTTGATTTTGTCCTGCAAGGAAGCGGCATAACCATCGAACACCTCGTTGATCTTGCTCCAATTGGTCAGCTTTTTCATGTTGGCCATCCAACGCGCGACATTCGGATATTTCGAAAAATCGCAGCCGATCAACTCGCCTGAGGTGACCGGCCCGATGGCGAAATAGTCGGCCACCGTGATCTCGTTGCCGCACAGGTACTGGTTGCCCTTGATGTAATGGGTGTCAAGCACCGTGAGCCAATACGCCGATTTTTCCTTGCCCCAGGCGATGGTCGCGTCATGCGCTTCGTCGCTGCGGCGCTTGTGGTGCGGGAACAGCTGCGGGTAGACCATGCCGTAACCGTAGTCGCGGTAAAAACCGGTGTTGACCCAGTCCATCATCTCGTTGACCTTGGCGCGTTTTTGCAGGTCCTTCGGGTACGACGGCAGGTTGAACTTCTCGGCCAGGTATTTGAGGATGGCTGAAGCTTCAGTCATGCGGAAGTCGCCGTCGTCGAGGGTCGGCACCTGGCGGCTGGGGTTGATCTGGGTATACGGGTCGCCATAATGCTCACCCACCATGATGTCAACCACCTGCTCGTCCACCGGCAGCTTGTTTTCGGCAATGAACAGACGCACCGGGCGGCTGACCATGGATACGGGGTGCATGTAGAGTTTCATCGGGTCTCCTTGGGGTGTTGCCGTTGACGTATTTGCCTTCGGACGTGCATCTTAAGCCGGTTGCGGCTTGTGTGCAGGAGTGGGCCATAAAATGAAATAATTAACATAGGTGTTAATTATTGACTGAAAATAGGCGACGGGAGCCCGTTTTTGATTAAATTGGCATTTAGGTCACGTATTATATACATAGTTTGCTATATATATTATAGCAATTAGTTGATTCGCCCCGCTCACTCGCCCCAGGGCAGCATCAAGGTCACCATGGCGAGTTTGGCAAATTCGGGCTCAAATTCATCGATGATCGCCTGCGGATCGGGGCACAAGGTGGCATCTGAAATCACGCCAAACTGCACACCGCCGCCGTAACTCAATATCGACACACCCAGGCCCACGCTGCCACTTTGCGGCACCCAGAAGAGGCTCTGCTCCAGCGTGGCGCCGCAAAATTTCAGCTTCTCGCGCGGCCCCGGCACGTTCGTCATCACGGCGGTGGTCTTTTTGGAAAACAGGTTCAAAAGCGCGTCCTGCGCCGGTTTCACCAGCAGGCCGGCCACAGCCAGCATGCCAAACGCCAGCAGCGGCTGCAGGCTGCCCTTCAAGAGGCCCATGCGCCGGCGCACCTCGTACACGCGCTCGACCGGGTTGTCGATGCCGATCGGCAACACCACCGGCGCCAGGCCAAACTGGTTGCCCAGCTTGTAGGCGTGTTCAACCGGGCGCAGGTTCACCGGCACCATGGCGCGGATCTCCTTGCCGGCAACATCGTCGCCCTTGGCCAGCAGGTACTGCGCGATGGCGCCCGCCACACAACTCATCAGCACGTCGTTGATGGAGCAGTTGAGCGCCTTGCCGACGGCCCGCACTTCTTCGAG
Organism: Rhodoferax sp.; assembly: GCA_031379255.1. Taxonomy (GTDB): domain Bacteria; phylum Pseudomonadota; class Gammaproteobacteria; order Burkholderiales; family Burkholderiaceae_C; genus JANYCG01. The sequence goes on from JANNEZ010000168.1 coordinate 3,559, forward strand.
CGGAATCGGCGGGCACCAGGCGACTTTTTTGCGCCTGCCGGGCGTGCCTTTGAGGCGCGTGGGCGAGTCGTCGGGCATCAGCAGCAAAGCGGCAGAGTCGCTGGCCAACTGAACCCCCAGCCGGGCCAGGTCTGCGGTAGCGCCCACGCCCTGCTCCAGCCCTTTTTGCGGGGCGCCCAGCGCACCGAAGGATTTGGCCGCCCCCTGGGCCGCCGCGCCCAAGGCCCGGACCGCCAGCTTGGTGAAGGGGCCGATCAGGCTGCGTTCGATCCAGTCCTGCGCGCCCTCCAGCCCCCCACGCTCAGGCGCGCGGGCCTGGCGCTCGGGCGGTGGCGCGCCGCCGTCTACCAAAGACTGCGTCACGGAAATCAGGGCGATGCCGTCGGCAATGCAATGGTGGATACGCACGATCAGCGCCGAGCCGCCCTGGTAGTCTTCCACCAGATGGAACTGCCACAGCGGACGTTTGGGATCCAGCGGCGTGGTGGCCAGCTCGGCCACGCGGTCCTGCAGCGCCTCCTGTTCGCGGCCTTTGGGTTTGCGGGCGAGTTTTTCCAAAACGACCTGGCGGCGGATGTCAAACTGGCGGTCCAGCACCCAGGTGGCGCCGGCCGCGTCTTGCACCACCCGCTGCGTGAAACGCGGGTACTTGAGCAGGCGCTCCCGCACGCGCTCGCACACCGCCGCATGGCCCACACCGGGTTTGAGAACCCAGACGCCGACGATCATCATCAGGTTGGCGGCCGAATCCATGCGCAGCCAGGCGGTATCAACCTTGCCCATGCGTTCGCCACTCAGGCCCAAGCTGCCGCCCAAGGCGTCAGAGACGTTTTTGCGCACCGTGCGGGCGGCGGTGCTGGCGCTGATTCGGGTAACCATGATGCCTCCTGGGCTGCAGGACGAATTCCTGTGCCCTATTTTGCGGTCAATTCAACCGACGCCATTCGCCCTTAATATGGAGGGCAGAACAACCCAACCCACGGAGCTGACCATGGCCGACCTGAAAGCACAATTTGAAGCCGCCGCCGCCAATTCAAAAAACCTCACCGAGCGCCCCGACAACGCTACGCTCCTGAAAATCTACGCGCTCTACAAACAAGGCAGCGTGGGCGACAACACCGAGAAAAAGCCCGGTTTCGCCGACATGGTGGGCCGCGCCAAATGGGACGCCTGGAACGGGCTTAAAGGCACCGCCGGCAAAGACGCGATGCAGCAGTACATTGACCTGATTGCCTCATTGAATTGAGGCGCGGGGCGCGCGTTGGGGGCCATCGCGGGCCATTTGCGGCCCCACGCGGGACAACTCAGCCCGACTGAACCTTGGGGTCTGGCTCCAACGCACCGCTCACCGAGGCGCCAAAACGCGAATCGTTTTGCGCCTTGACGGCCTCGGCCTGCTCGTCCTTGAGCGCTTGCAACTGCATGCGCCGAAAGACGATCAAGGTGCCGACATCCAGGGTGCGCTCACATTCGGCGAGTGACGCCGTCAGGTGCACATTGCCAGGGCGCAACTTGCGCAAGGCAGCTTCGTCCAGCTCCCAGTCGTCCGATCCTGAACGCTCCAGCAACCGCGTCAGTTTCATCGCCAGGCCGCGTGTGTAGCTGAAATGGTTTTTCCCTTGCTGGGGGTGCAGGCGGCTGAGCAGCAGCGATATGCCGCCCAGCAGGATCTGGCACTCAAACAGCTCGGAGTCGTCGGTCACCATCGGCAACGGCAAGGCGTCGTTCCAGATCGGCGGGCTGTCTGGGTGGTGGGTGATCATGCCGAAATTCTAGGGGTTATTCGGCAATTTGTAACAATAAATTGCACTGGAAAACACCCGGAATTCCGGTGATTACCCCAAGGGTTCAGGTCTTTTTTGGCGCTTTTTTGGCCGCCGGTTTTTTTACGGCGGCATTGGGCGGCGCAGCCAACAGCGTGTCGAGGTTTTTCACAATTTCGCTCTCAATGCGCCCTTTGAACGCCCCGAGCAAAAACCCGAGTTTGGCATTGAGCTCAAATTTATCCTTGGTGACCTCCAGCGTGCCACTGGCGCCGGCCCGCGTGAAACACACCTCGTCCCGCGCCGCGCCTTCTTCGTAGGTGCAGGCCATTTGCAGGCCTTCCTCGGCCTGTTCAGCCCAGCGCAAGGCCACCTTGCGCGCTTTTGCCAGGCCGAGTTTGTGGTTTCGAAGAATATGGATGTCGGCCACGGGGGCTCCTTATTTGTCAATCGTCGTTGAAAAGGTTTGATCCGCCAGGGATTTGCGGCGCTCATTCTCGGGCAACTGTGCCAGCTTCCGGACGGCATCATAAAACCCGACCCAGGGTGAATGCGGCGGCGATTGTGCCGCGTACTTGTTGAACAGGGCTTCGAACTGCGGAACGAGTTCATCGTAGGCGGCCTGCGCGCCGAAGGAAGCGTTGTTGGCATTGGCAACCCAGGTGTCGTAACCGGCCAGATTTAAGGGTGTTTCCGACGCCGCCTGCCAATGGGCCCTGAGCGCGGCGTAACTGGCCCGGAATTGATCCATGGCCGCTGTCTTCAGCGCGATTTTTTCGCTGGCGCCAGCCGGTTGCGGACTCGCCGGGTCATAAAGACTGGACAAGGCCCGTCGCGTGGCCTTTGTCAACGCCCGAAACTGCTGGCGGCGTTCTGAATTGGCATTGAACTGGCGTTTCAAACTTTCAGAGCCGAATTGTTCGATCCACCGGTTTCCACCCAGACGCTCAACAGACGTGGCAAACGACTCGTTGAACATCGTGTCATTTTTGGCATAGGCCACCTGGTGCGCCAACTCGTGAAAGATCAATCGGGCCAATTCGGCTTCCGGATAATGGATGAAGGTATTGAGCAGCGGGTCGCCACCCAGCCAGTTCATCCACCCGAGGGTTGAATACGCCGGCACGCTGTAAACACTCACCTCCAGCCCCTGCGATTTGAGCTCGGCCGCCAGCGCCCGGGCTCCGGCTTCGTCAAAATACCCGCGGTAACCCACACAACCGGCTACCGGGAAACACCAGGTTTTCAGCGTCAGCGACAACTCGGGCGCGGCCACCACATTCCAGACAACCGCAGCGCGCTGGATGTCCGCGTAACGCGTGTAACTTGAATTGTCTGGCAGCGCGAGCTCGGTGACCGCGTAACGGCGAATGCGCTGCGCCAGCTCAAGCTGGCTCTTGAGCCGGGGCGCTGCCGGTTCGCCCAGCCAATCGTCCACCGGCCTGGCGGCCCGCATCACACCCAAATGGCCTTGGGCAGACTGAAGGTAATACCCCAAGTCGGCGCAGCCGCCCAGCGCGACCGGCACACACACATACAAGGGAAAGGACAAAGCCCGCGCCAACCGCCCCAACCTGTTGGCGTCTGAACCGGGTGTGGCGGCGCCAGGCATGGTCAATCGGGCACTACCGCTGTCACTTCAATTTCAACTTTCGCCCGCAACTCAACGAGCGCCGCCACCTGGACACAGGTCATCGCGGGGAAATGGCGTCCGACCACCTCACGGTAAACCGCGCCAAGCTCCTTGAGGCGGGCGTTGTACTCTGCGCGGTCCAGGATGTACCAGGTCATGCGCACCATATGCTCGGGGCCGGCGCCACCCTCTTTGAGCACCGCCACAACATTGCGCAGCGCTTGCGCGGTCTGCAGTATGAAATCGTCGGTCTCAAACTGCTGCTGCGCATTCCAGCCGATTTGGCCGCCGACAAAAATCTGCGTGCCGCGCGCCGCGATGCCGTTGGCATAACCTTTGGCGGGAGCCCATCCCTGGGGTTGAAGTTGTTTCATGGCCGGCTCACGGTGATTTCAATTTAAAACGCTGCAGCTTGCCGGTCTCGGTGCGCGGCAGGGCGCCCACAAATTCAACCTCGCGCGGGTACTTGTAGGGCGCGATGACCGCCTTGACATGCGCCTGCAAAACAGCGGTCATCGCCGCATCGGCCGCGTAACCCGGCTTCAAAACGCAATAGGCCTTGATGATCGCACCCCGTTCTTCGTCAGGCTTGCCCACCACGGCGCACTCCGCAACCGCCGGGTGACCCAGCAACGCGTCTTCGACTTCGGGCGCACCCACGTTGTAGCCTGCGGTGACGATCATGTCGTCGGTGCGGGCCTGGTAAAAAAAGTAGCCATCGGCGTCTTCGACAAAGGCGTCTCCGGGGTAGTTCCAGCCATTTTTCACATAAATTTGCTGACGCGGGTCGTCCAGGTATTTGCAGCCGGTCGGGCCGACCACGGCCAGTTTGCCTACGCTGCCCCGGGGCACCTCCCGTCCGGTGTCATCCACCACTTTGGCGGTATAACCCGGCACCACCTGCCCGATGGCGCCAGGGCGCATCCGCTCAGGCGGGGATGAAATGAAAATATGGAACATTTCGGTGGCCCCAATGCCGTCGGTCATCTCGATGCCGCTGGCATCACGCCAAAGTGTGCGCGTGGCATTGGGCAAACTCTCGCCGGCACTGACACAAACCCGCAATGCGGGCTTGCCGCGGGAAATGTTCAGCGCCTTGAGGCACGGCGCCATTTGCCGGTAAAACGTCGGTGCCGTATAACAAATCGTTGCACCAACGTCGTGGATTGCCTGCGCCATGTTTTCAGGCGTGTAGGGGGTGTCGTGAAAATAGACCGACGCGCCCGCCCACATCGGGAAAATCAACAAACCGCCCATACCGAAGGTAAAAGCCAGCGGCGGCGAGCCGACCACGATGTCGTCCGGGCGCGGCTTGAGCACATGACGGGGCCAACACTCGCAGGCAGCGAGGATGTCCCGGTGGCTGTGCAGCGCCGCTTTGGGTTTGCCGGTGGTGCCCGAGGTGAAGGCCATCATGGCAATGTCGGTCGCGGCGGCGCCGTGCGGCGCAAAACCGGCCGCTTTGCCCGACGCCAGCACGGCCAGCGACCCCGGCTCGTTCATGACGTTGAAGGGGACAATAGACTTCAGAACCGCAGTGTTCGCCTGTGCCAGCTTGAGCTCGTCGATCAGTGTGAAGTCGCACAGGGCCACGGCCGGTTGGGCTTTGTCGATGATGTCGCCCAATTCTTTGGCACGCAGCAGCGGCATGGTGGCCACAGCCACCATGCCGGCCTTGACGAGCGCCAGCCACGCCAGCGCCATGCCAATCGAATTGCCACCTCGAAGCAGCACCCGGTTGCCCGGCGCGAGGTGCAGGTCTTCCACCAACACCCGCGCGATTCGGTCAACCCGGTCCAGTACATCCGCGTAGCTGAGGACAATTTTGGGGGAACGAAGCAGTGGCCGCTGTGCAAACCCTTTCGCGGCGGCTTTGTCCAGGAGCTCCTCAACCAGATTGAGTTGCGGGCCAAATTGCAGTTCAGGCCGATCAAACCGGAATTCAGGCAAATACCCCGCGACCGGCATCCTCTTCGCGACAAAATCGTCGGCTGCCACAGTCAGTCCCCCGCGAAGACCGGCTTCTGTTTCGCCGCAAATGCCTCGTAGGCGCGCCGAAAGTCCTTGGTCTGCATGCAAATGGCCTGCGCCTGTGCCTCGGCTTCCAATGCCTGGTCAATCGTCATGGCCCATTCCTGCTGTAGCATGGTTTTGGTCATGCTGTGGCCGAAGGTTGGTCCAGCGGCCAGTTCAGCGGCGAGCGACTGCGCTTTTGCGAGCAATTCTGCCGGCTCGTGCAGGGCATTGAAAAAACCCCAATTCAGCCCTTCCTGCGCTGTCATCACCCGGCCCGTGAACAACAATTCCGAGGCACGGCCCTGCCCGATCACCCTTGGCAACAAGGCGCAGGCCGCCATATCAGCCCCCGCTAGGCCCACGCGGGTAAAGAGGAAAGCCGTTTTGCTGTTGGCCGTGCCCAAACGCAAGTCGCACGCCAGCGCCACCATGCCACCGGCCCCCGTGCATATGCCGTCGATCGCGCCGATCAGGGGCTGCGGGCAATGGCGCATGGCGCGCACCAACGCACCGGTCATGCGCGTGAATTCCAGGTGTTCAGGCATGCTCATGTTCAGCAGCGGGCCAATGATTTCATGCACGTCGCCGCCACTGCAGAAGTTGCCCCCGGCGCCGGTGATAACCACGGCCTTCACGTCGGTGGCGTAGTTGAGGCTTTCAAACAGATTGCGCATCTCGTTGTAAGACTCGAAGGTGAGCGGGTTCTTGCGCTCCGGGCGGTTCAGCGTCAACGTTCCCACGCCGCTGGGTTCACAGGCCCAGTTGAAATGGCTTGCCTGGTAACTGGCTTTGGGCGCGAACTGCGCATGCATGGGGTTGGCCGGAGCAATGTAATGTTTCATGGCATGGAATGGGTTGGTATGGGCGTGCGTGAGATTGGTTTTTGCGCGGGAAATGGCAATTTTTGCGGAAGGTTCTCCTTGACGCGGCCCAGAAGCTTGTGAAGCTGAACGACGTCTTTTTTGTCAAGGCCTTCAAACGCGCGAACAATCCAGGTTTCGTGTTCGGCGGCAAGACGGTTGAAAGCCACGCCGCCTTTTGGCGTCAACCTGACCCGCCAGGACCGCTTATCGCTTTGGACCTCGACACGCTCAACCAGACCCTCGGCGACGAGCTGGTTGGTGATGCCGGTGATGTTGCCGCGTGTCACCATCATGCGCTGCGACAACTCGTTCATCTTCAGACCGTCAGGCGATCGCTCAAGTTGGGCCATCAGGTCAAAACGCGGCAGCGTGGTGTCGAATTGGCCGCGCAGGTTGCTGCGAATGGATTGTTCAATGAGCTGCGTGCAGGTGAGCAGGCGCAGCCACAGGCGAAGCTCCTGCGGGTGCTCCGCCATCGTAGTGCCCTGTACCCTGGCTTCGGCGTCCATTTCAGAAATCCTCACTGGCCAGGTTTTTGGCGGCATCGGGTGGCTTACCCACGACACTCTGCACCTGGTGCTGCTTTTCAAGCTCGCGGTAATACTGGTCCCGCCCGCTCCAGTAAGGTTTGGGCCAGTCGACATGGCGCGAATGCAATTTGGCCGCTTCGTGCAAGGTCCAGGCTGGATCGGCAAGGTGCGGGCGGGCGATGGCACAGAGGTCAGCGCGACCCGCCGCAATGATGCTGTTGGCCTGATCGGCCTCGGTGATAGCGCCCACGGCAATGGTGAGGATGCCGGCTTCATTGCGGATTCGGTCGGAAAATGGCGTCTGGTACATGCGGCCATACACGGGTTTGGCGTCCCGGGTAGTCTGCCCGGACGAGACGTCGATGACATCACAACCTGCGGCCTTGAACAGGCGCGCCGCTTCTACGGCATCGTCCGCTGTATTGCCGCCGGGCGCCCAGTCGTGCGCAGACAGGCGCACACTCATCGGCCGGTCCGCCGGCCAGACCGCGCGCATCGCGGAAAAAACTTCAAGGGGAAACCGGCAACGTCCAGCCAGGTCGCCGCCGTACATGTCGGAGCGCCGGTTGGTCAAGGGCGAGATGAAACTCGCCAACAAGTAACCGTGGGCGCAATGCAATTCCAGCCAGTCGAATCCGGCATCCCGCGCCCGTTTTGTTGACGCCACAAACTGCCGGGTCATCGCTGCCATGTCGTCGTGGTCCATGGCGTGAGGCAGCTGGTTTTGCGGCCCGTAGGCCAAGGCGCTGGCCGCCATCACCGGCCAGTTGGCAGCGGCGTCAGGCAAGGGCTCGTCGGTTATTTCCCACCCCAATTGGGTTGAGCCTTTGGGGCCACTGTGGCCCAACTGCATGCCGATTTTGGCGCTGCTTTGCTTATGCACGAACTGGACGATACGCGCAAAGGCCGCTTCCTGTCCGTCGTTCCACAAACCCGTGCAACCCGGCGTGATGCGGCCTTGCGGCGTGGGGCTGGTCATCTCGACAAACACCATCGCAGCGCCCCCCAATGCGCGTGCGCCAAGGTGCACCAAATGAAAGTCCTGCGCCACGCCGTCAACCGCGCTGTAGGTGGCCATGGGCGAGACGATGATGCGGTTTTTCAGTTGCAAGCCGCGCACCTGGAGCGGCAATAACATGGGCAAAACGGGTGGCGTGGCCGACGGCGTTTTCCCCGGCTTCGCCGCGCTCGTGACAACACCCGCAAGCCATCCCTCGAACCCGCCCAGCCAGGCGGCGTCCCGCAGGCGCAGGTTTTCGTGGCTGATGCGCTGCGAGCGAGTGAGCAGCGAGTAGGCAAACTGCTCGACCTGCATGCCGGTGTACCGCGTCACGTTTTCGAACCACTCCGTGGAATTGCGCGCCGCGTTCTGGATTTTGAGAACCTCGACGCTGCGCCTCGCTTCGTAACGCCGCAACACCTGATTCATGTCGCCGGCGTTGACGAGTTCATCAGCGCTGGCGGCAAACTCGTTGGCCAAATCGATTGCATCTTCCAGCGCGAGTTTGGTGCCGCTGCCAATCGAGAAATGCGCGGTGTGGGCGGCGTCACCCATCAGCACGACAGGAACCGGTTTGCCCTTCACTCTTGCTTCATGCACCCAGGTCTTGCACACCACGCGCGGAAAGCGGATCCAGTTGGCCGAGCCGCGCAGGTGTGTGGCGTTGCTGATCAACGCGTTGCCGTCAAGGTAGCGGGCAAACAGCTTCTCGCAAAAGGCAATGGCTTCGGGCTGCTCCATCGCGTCCAGGCCATGCGCCTTCCAGACGGCCTCGGGCGTCTCGACGATGAAGGTGGAGGTGTCGCCGTCGAACTGGTAAGCGTGCGCCTGGAACCAGCCATGTTCAGTTTGTTCAAACGCAAAGGTGAAGGCGTCGAATGTCTTCCTGGTGCCAAGCCACACAAAACGGCACTGGCGCAGATCGACATCAGGCTCAAACGTGGCCGCATACCGGTTGCGGATGCGGCTGTTGAGGCCATCGCTGGCGATGACCAGGTCCGCGTTGTATTGGGCGGCTAGCAGTTGGTCGTCCGCCGCGTCGGTGTCAAACACGAGGTTCACGCCGAGTTCGATGCAGCGCTCTTGCAGGATGTTGAGCAGACGCTTGCGCCCGATGCCGCAAAAACCGTGGCCACCCGAACGCACGCTGCGGCCCTTGAAAAAAACCTCGATGTCATCCCAGTGGTTGAAGGCCTCCCCGATCAGCTTTGCCGTGACCGGGTCAGCCGCCTTGAGGTTGTCCAGGGTCTGGTCCGACAACACGACGCCCCAGCCAAAGGTGTCAAACGGCTTGTTGCGCTCGACCACGGTGACAAGATGCGACGGGTTTTGCAGCTTCATCAACAAGGCAAAGTACAAACCCGCCGGGCCGCCGCCAATACACAAAATGTTCATTTATTTAGTTTAGATCTAAACAAATATTTGTCAATTGATTTCCGTCTGTCACTCCACTTTCTCGTGGTTGAACTATTTTTATATATTAATGAGAATGATTCGTATTTGTATTTATACTAATGACGTCACCTCATCACCCACTGCACGACCCGCCATGACCCTTAAACCGACCCATCACTACCCTCTTCGGTCCACCGCAGCTGCGCTGCGGCCGAAACACCAGGCGGTGCGCGACGACCGCTTGCTGCCCCTGGGCGCCCTGCTGCTGGCAGGTTCGCTGGGTGCGATGGCACAGGACAATCAAACCGATGCCACGCGGGCGCTCAAGCCGCTTGAAGTCCACACCAAAGCGCAATCGCCCGAGGGCAAAGATGCCCTGCGCGCCACTACCACCACGATTGGCAAAGGGACGCAGGAACTGCGCAACGTGCCCCAATCCATCACGGTGGTCACAGAAAAATTGATCGACGACCGCAACCTGGACACCGTCAAGGAAGTGTTGAAAAACACCGCCGGCGTGACCTTCCAGGCAGCTGAAGGCGGCGAGGAGGACATCCGCCTGCGCGGCTTTTCGCTGGCCACCACGGGCGACATCTTCATCGACGGCATGCGCGACCCGGCCTTTTACGACCGCGACACCTTCAACAACGACCGTGTCGAGTTGCTGCGCGGCTCGGCCTCGATGTTGTTTGGCCGGGGTTCCACCGGCGGCGCCGTCAACCAGGTCAGCAAACAGCCGCGCCTGATCGACGAGAGCGAGGTCAGCACCACGCTGGGCAGCTACAACTACAAACGCGTCACCGGCGACTTCAACGTCAAAACCGGCGAGAGCGCGGCCCTGCGCATCAACGCCATGGTGACCACTGCCGACAACAACGGCTCGGGCTCCAGCATCAACAAACGCGGCCTCGCAGCGGCCTACAGCTTTGGCATGGGCGAGAAAGACGAATTCACCGCCAGCCTGTACAGCCTGGACAACAAAAACGGCATCAACTACGGCCTGCCGTGGATACGCCCGACCGCCACCGCCAACCTGCCGGGCTCCACCGTGCCCGACAACCGCTTGATCCCGGGCCTGGACCCCAGCGCCTACTACGGTCTGGCCAGCGACCGCAACTACGGCACGGCCAATTGGCTGGCCCTGAAACACATCCACCGCTTTGACCACGACAGCGAACTGCAAACCCAGGTGCGCCAGGGCCGGTTCACGCGCGACCAGCACGCCAGCACGGTGCGTTTCGCCGGCATCTACACCAACACGCCGGCCAACACCGCCGCTCTGGCAGCCGGCACGAAGTTCAATCCGGCCGCCGTGTCGCTGGCCAACCTGAACCCCAACACCGTGATCAACCGCGGCAACAACCTGAAAATCCAGGACGTTGACACCACCCACTTCCAGAGCGATTTCAGCAAAAAATTCAGCGCCCTGGGCCTGAAACACGAAGTCGTTGCCGGCATGGACTACGCGGTGGAGAAAAAACTGGTCTACGCCGAACGCAATGCCGCGCAGGGCGGTGTGGCGATCACCAAGCCGCAAGCCACCCTGGGCGACCCCAACAACAGCGTGAGCGTGAACGAAGACAGCCGCGTGCTGCGCCCGGGCAATAACTACCAGGCCATCGGCTACGGCGTGTACGCGCAAGACCTGGTCCAGGTGGCCCGGGACTGGAAACTGCTCCTGGGCCTGCGCTACGACAACATGCGCGGCAGCTACAGCGCCTACACCATCCCCGCCGCCGCCGCAGGCCCGGTGGCCACCACCTCGTACAACCAGGACCTTTCGGCCCTCAGCCACCGCTTGGGCGTGTTGTACCAGCCCAATGCGCTGCAGTCGTTCCACTTCAGCTACGGCACCTCGTTCAACACCTCGGGCGACACCTATTCGTACAACGCCCAAAGCGCCAACACGCCGCCCGAAAGCAGCGTGAACATCGAGTTCGGCGCCAAGATCGACAGCCCGAACAAACAGTTCACGACCCGTTACGCCATTTTCCACTCGACCAAATCCAACGAACGCAACACCGACCCGGACAGCGCGGCCACGCGCCTTCTGCTCTCGGGAAAGCGCCACGCCACGGGATTTGAGTTTGACATCACCGGCAAACTCACCAAAGAATGGGAAATCTACGGCTCCTACATGTGGATGCCCGACGCTGCGGTGGATGCCGCCGCCCCCTGTCCGCCCGCGCCCGCTGCATGCGCGCAAAACACGCCTGGCAACCGCGTCGGCGACCGCCCCGGCCTTTCACCCGTGCACAGTGGCACGGTATGGAGCACCTATCAGTTGAACCCGAAGTTCCGCTTTGGCGGCGGCATCAACTTCCGCAGCGCCCAGACGCCCCAAAACCAGGCTTGGGAAGCGCCCGCCTACAGCACCATTGACCTGATGGCCGAGTACAAGTTCGACAGCCGCTGGAGCGTCAAGGCCAACTTGAACAACCTGGCCGACGTTTATTACGCCGCCGATCTGTACCAGGGCCACTACGTCCCCGGCTCAGGCCGCACGCTGTTGGTGAACCTGACGGCGAAGTTCTGAGTCGCCGCAGACCAGCGCAAAATATCCAGCCCGCTTTTGCCAGCACCAGCCACCCATGATTCTCACTATTGAAGACGTTTTGGCTTCCGACGAGCTGTTGCAAGTGCGCAAGCTGCTCAAAACCGTCGATTGGGAAGACGGCAAACCGGGCGCGGGCGAACAGGCCAAAGCCGTGAAAAACAACCAGCAGCTGCCGCATGATTCAGCGGCGGCGCGGTCCATCCGGCAGATGGTGCTTCAGGGGCTGGAGCGCCAACCGGCGTTTTTCTCGGCAACGCTGCCCAAGCGCATTTTTCCGCCGCGCCTGAACCGCTACGGCGGCGCGAGCAACCACTACGGCAAACACATCGACGGCGCGGTGCGTTATACCCCCACGGGCTTGGGCGACGGCCCATCCGGCGGCCAACGCGTGCGCACCGACGTCTCGTGCACGCTGTTCATCTCCGACCCGGCCAGTTACGACGGCGGCGAGTTGTGCGTCAACGACACCTTTGGCGAGCAGTGCATCAAGCTGCCCGCCGGCCACCTGGTGGTTTACCCCGGCAGCAGCCTGCACCAGGTCAAACCCGTCACGCGCGGGCACCGGCTGGCGTGTTTTTTTGGGTGGAAAGCATGGTCAGAAGCGACGAGCAGCGCCGCTTGCTGTATGAGCTGGACATGAACCTGCTGGCACTGCGCCAGCAACGTGGCGAAACGGACGAAACCACGGCGCTGACGGGCGTGTACCACAACCTGCTGCGGATGTGGGCCGATAGCTGACAATTGCGGGAAAACAAAGAGCGGCCTATTTTTCGCAAAAAAACAAGTTTTTTTAAGATTTTTAATTTTTTTTGAATATTAATTAATCTATTTTGTTATATTTTTTATAGCTAAAAATTTATATTTTTCGTGACTTTAGACGAAATTTTTTTCATTAAAACTTAATAATTAAATTTAATTTCCGACAAACGATGGCAACCCAGCCCCTTCCCGTGCCCACCCTCCTAAGCCGCAACATGCTGATCGCCGCGTTCGTCGTGCTGTTTCATGTGGCCGCGTTGTGGGCGCTGCAAAGCGGTTTGATGCGCCGCGCCGTGGAGATGCTGGTGCCGGCCCAGCTGCTCAGTGAATTCATCGAGCCGCCCCTACTCAAGATTCCCAAGGTCGAGCCTCCCGTATTTGAGCCGCCGCCACCCAAACCCGTGCCGCTAAAACGCGTCGCGCCAGTCGCGCCCGCGCCTATGCCGGTGGCGATTGCCGACCCCACACCTGCGCCAGCCGCGCCGGTGGGCGCTACAGCGCCACAAGCGCCGCTGCCGCCCATCACAACACCCGTGGCGGCAACCGTGGTGGTTGAGACCGCGCCGCCAGCGCCACCTCCCAAAGCGAAGGTGGAACTGCCAGTGATCGACGCCGACTACACCCAGAACGAAGAGCTGTTTCGCCCGCCTGCGGTCTCCGTGCGGCTGGGTGAATTTGGCGTGGTACTGCTGCGGGTCACGGTGGGCACGAACGGCTTCGTCTCCCAGGCCGAAGTGGCGAAGTCCAGCGGCTTTGCCCGGCTGGACAATGCCGCGCTGCAAGGCGCCAGAAAAGTCAAATTCCGCCCTGCCACGCGGGATGGCTCGCCCATTGACTGGACGTACCTGTGGCCCATCAAATACTCGGAACCCAAATAAACATGGAATCTCAATTCGGCATTGCCAACCTCTGGACTCAGGGCGACATCGTCACCCGCTTCGTTGCCATCTTGCTGCTGGCGATGTCGCTGGCCTCATGGATGGTGCTCATCATCAAAGCGCTTGAAATCGCGCGTTACAAAAAGCTGGCCAAAAACGCCGCCGACTTCTGGCACAGCGAAGACTTCGCGGCGGCGCTTGAAAAGCTTGGTTCAGACCCGGCCAACCCGTTTCGCCAACTCGCCGTCGAGGGGCGCGAAGCCACGGCGCACCACCGCAACACCAAAGTCCACCTGCACGACACGCTGGATGTGAGCGACTGGGTCACCCGCTGCCTGCGCAACTCGCTCGATGAATTCACCGCGCGCCTGCAGTCGGGCCTGGCGATCCTCGCCTCGGTTGGCTCCACCGCGCCGTTTGTCGGCCTCTTTGGCACGGTTTGGGGCATTTACCACGCGCTCCTGGCTATCGGCATCTCGGGCCAGTCGACCATCGACAAAGTGGCCGGCCCGATCGGCGAAGCGCTGGTCATGACGGCGCTGGGCCTGGCGGTGGCGATTCCTGCCGTGCTGGGCTACAACGCGCTGGTGCGGGGCAACAAGTCGGTGCTGATCAAACTGTCGAGCTTCGCGCACGACCTGCATGCCTATTTCGTCACCGGCGCGCGCGTGGGCACGGGCGCCAACGGCGCGGCCAACGTGGTCGCCATGAAACGCAGCACCTGAAGCGCGGGAGAACCACAATGGCCTTTGGCACCCAAGACGACACCGATGAGGTGATGAACGAGATCAACATGACGCCGCTGGTTGACGTGATGCTGGTGCTTTTGATCATCTTCATCATCACCATTCCGGTGATGAAACACGCTGTGAACGTGGACCTGCCCCGCGCCACCAACCAGCCGCAGGAGCAGAAACCGGAAACCGTGCGCCTCTCTGTCGATGCCTCGGGGGCGTATTACTGGAACCTCAACCGCATCGAAGACGCCGCCCTGCCCGCCCTTTTGAAGGAGCAGGCCGCGAAAAACCCGCAGCCGGACCTGCATATCCGCGGCGACAAGGACGTGCGGTACGAACGTGTGGCTCAGGCGATGGCGGCGGCGCAGCAGGCGGGTTTGAAGAAAATCGGCTTTATCACCGAGCCCAAAACCAATCCCTGAATCGGGGCCCCAATACGGCTCCCACCGAAGGAGCGCTCGTTGGGGCTCTACCCGCCTCTGGCAACAACTTCAGGCCGGGTTCCTGGGCAAACCCCGCCTGGCCACCGGTGCGGGGCCATCGTCATTGAAGCTGGACACAAAGCGCTCCAGCAGCTTCACCAGCCGTTGCTGGTCTTTTTGACCAAACACCGACAGCAGGCTTTTTTCAGAGCGCTCGGCCGCCGGACGGATATGCCTGATCATGGCCTTGCCAGAGGCCGTGATATGCAGATGCCAGCGGCGGCGGTCAACCGGGTCCGGGCTTCGCGCCACCCAGCCTGACTTGACCAGATTGCCGACCACCAGGGCGCTGGTGGTCCGGTCCAGCCCGATCGCGCGCGAAACATCCATGGTGTCAATGCCAGGTGCGCTTGCCACCAAAGTCAATGCGCTGAACTGCGGTGGCGTGATCTGCCCCTGGCATTCGCGCACAAAACTCGAGGCTGCAATCTGGTGCGCCCGGCGCAGCAGAAAACCGGGGTGGGCGTAGAGTGAATGGATTTCGGGACTAGCCTCTGGCAGCGCAGCCTGCGCATCCGGCGGGGGCTTCTTGACGGGGTTTTTCTCTGGCATTGGCGCAGTGTAGTGGGCGCCCTATCAGGGCAAACACGGGGTCAAAATTATGCATACGTAGGTATGCTTTGCCCACCCGCCCATGACCACACCATTCCCAACCACGCGCAGTTTCAGCGGCTTCAATGCCCCGGGACGCTTCGAATGCGACATCAACGACCTTGAAGTCGTGCAGGGCGCCATCCCCGCTGATCTGGAGGGCACTTTTTTCCGCGTTGCGCCCGATCCGCAGTTCCCGCCCAAATCCGGCGACGACATCCCGCTGAACGGCGACGGCATGGCCTTTGCATTCCGTTTTGCCAATGGCCGGGCGAGCTTGAAGTCGCGCTGGATCCGGACCCAGAAATTCGTCGCCGAGCGCGCAGCCGGCCGGGCCCTCTATGGCATGTATCGCAACCCGTTCACCGACGACGACAGCGTGCGCGGCAAGAGCCGAGGCACGGCCAACACCAACATCGTCTGGCATGGCGGGCGCCTGCTGGCGCTGAAGGAAGACAGCCTGCCTGTCCAACTCGACCCGCGCACCCTGGAAACACTCGGTGACTGGGACTTCAACGGCCACTATAGATATCCGACTTTCACGGCGCACCCAAAAATCGACCCAACGACCGGCGAGATGGTTTTCTTTGGTTATGAAGCCCGTGGCGAGGCCAGTCCAGACATCGTCTATGGTGTGGCAGACCGCTTTGGCCACATGACTCGGCAGGAGGCTTTCACGGCACCCTACGCCAGCATGGTGCACGACTTCGGCGTCACCCGCGAACACGTGGTGTTCGCCATCTCGCCCCTGGTATCCGACCTCGATCAAATGAAACGCGGCGGGCCCCATTTCGCCTGGGACGGCACTTTGCCGGTGCATGTGGGCATCTTCCCGCGCGCCGCCGGGCCCGGCGCGATCCGCTGGTTCAAGACACCAACCTGCTTTTCGTCACACGTGATGAATGCCTACACCGAAGGCAGCACCGTGCATTTCGACACCCCGGCGGGCGACATGGTGGTGTTCCCCTTTTTCCCGCTGCGCCATGGCCAGGCCTTCGACCCCAGGCGGGCCACACCCAAAATGCAGCGCTGGAGCTTCGATCTGGCCTCTCCCCACGACGGCTTCGAGCGCCACGACCTCGATGCCGTGGTGGCCGAGTTCCCCCGCATCGACGACCGCTTCGCCATGGGGCGGCATCGCCATGGCTGGACAGTGTCGCGCGCCGAGGGGCGAGGCACGGAGACCAACGCCAGCCTGACCGGCAAAACCTTCAACGCACTGGCGCATTTCGATCTGGACCAGGCGCAGGGGCAAGGCCGCACCACGCTGTTTTACGCGGGCGACGACAGTTCCACGCAAGAGCCCGTTTACGCGCCACGTCCGGGCGGCACGGAAGAAGGCGACGGTTACGTGCTGGTTCTGGTGAACCGCCTGGGCGAGATGCGCAATGACCTGCTGATCCTGAACGCGCGTGACTTCAATGCCGCGCCGCTGGCTGTGATCAAACTGCCGGTGCGGCTGCGCAACGGACTGCACGGCAACTGGGTCCCCGCCGCAGATTTGCCATGACACCGAACTAAAAGGACTCACCCATGAAACCGCCAGAACTCACGCCGCGTTTCGAATACGCCATGTCGGTGCAAATCAAACTCAAACCCAAAATCGCCGTGGGCGAAATGCCCAAAGGCGGCGACCGCTATTTTGTCGAAATCCTCGAGGGCAGCTTTGAGGGGCCCCACCTGAAAGGCCGGGTGCTCCCTGGTGGCGGCGACTGGGCCCATGCACGGCCTGACGGCACGCTCGACTTCGACGCCCGCTACAACCTGCAGCACGAAGACGGCAGCGTCATCTATCTGCAAAACCGGGGGTTTCGCTGGGGGCCAGCCGAGGTGATGGCGCGCCTTGCCCGGCGCGAACATGCCGACCCGTCGGAATACTACATGCGTGTCGCGCCCAGTTTTGAGGTGGCCAAGGGCCCGCATGACTGGCTCACCAAACATGTCTTCGTGGGTGTCGGAGACAAAATTCCCGAAGGCAATGTGATCCACTACTACAAGGTGCTGTGATGAACTCCAATGAACACACGTTGCCACGCCGCACGCTGCTGGCGGCCGCCGCCCTGCTCCCGCTGGGCGCGCCCGTCGCCGGCTCTGCTCAAACCCTGGGTGACAAATCCGGCCGCATCATCAGCGGCTTCCCTGCGGGTGGCGGCATGGACCCGCTGGTGCGGATGCTGGCCGACAAGCTGCGCGGCAAATACGCCAAGGCCATGATTGTCGAGAACCGGGCTGGCGCTGGCGGACGCATTGCCATCGAAGCCGCCCGAACTTCACCGGGCGACGGCGCGACCCTGCTGTTCACGCCGGAGAGTCCCATGGTGATCTTTCCGCACATCTACAAAAAGCTGGCCTATGACCCGGTGAAAGACTTCATGCCGGTCACCACCATCTTCTCCATCAAGATGGGCCTGGTGGTTGGCCCGGGTGCGCCCGTGAAGACGCTGGCTGAATACCTGGCCTGGGTGAAACAGGATCCGAAACGTGCCGTGTATGGGTCACCGGGCGCCGGCACCATGCCGCACTTTCTGGGAGCCATGTTTGCCCGGGCAACTGAGGTGCCGTTCACGCACATCGCCTACCGGGGCGGGGCGCCGATGGCGCTGGAACTGATGGGCGGGCAATTGCCGGCAGCGTTTCAGCCGATTGGATTCGATTCAGTGGATCGGCACAAAAATGGCAGGCTACGGGTGTTGGCCATTGCTGAAAATGCCCGCACCAAACAGTTGCCCGAGGTTCCGACGTTTGCCGAGCTGGGTTATAAAACCCTGCTTTTCAATGAGTGGTTCGGCCTTTTTGTTCCTGCCGCGACGCCGCCGGACACCGTGCGGAGCCTTGCCGCCCAGGTTCATGCCGCCATGCGGGAGCCCGACATCCAGGCCTGGCTTGAAAACGGCCAGGCCGACATGTTGCTGTCCACCCCCGAAGAGATGGCAAGCCGCGTCCGCGGCGGCAGTGCGGAATGGTCCCGGATTGTCCGCGAGACGGGTTATTCGCCCGAGGAGTGACACGGTGACGTTCCTGCGACCACGGGACATTGCTGCACACCTTGCCAGTGCCTTGGCCATTTGAAGCATCGGAGCCCGACTTGCCCTATCTTTTTCCCTCGGACAACCCGGGCTTTCGCGGGCCCGCCCGTCCTTCGCGCCTTGAGTGCGACCTCTTTGCGCTGGAATATGAAGGCGAGTTGCCAGCCGGGCTGCGGGGGCGCTTCTACCGCTGCGGCCCCGATCCACAGTTTGTGCCGCGTTTCGCTGACGACATCGGCATCAACGGCGACGGCATGGTCAGCATGTTTGTTTTTGGTGAGGGCGGCGTTGACTTCCGGCAGCGGTATGTCCATACCGACAAGTGGAAGGCCGAACGGGCTGCCCGCCGCGCGCTCTTTGGCCACTACCGCAACCGCTACACCGACCTGCCGGAAGTGGCCGGCATTGACAGGACAACAGCCAACACCAGCATCCTCTGGCACGCCAATCGGCTTTTTGCCATCAAGGAAGACGGCCTGCCGCATGAGCTGGATCCGCAAACACTGGCCACACTGGGCAAGCTGGATTTTGACGGGCAGCTCAAAAGCCCGCACTTCACGGCCCACCCCAAACGTGACCCGGCAACCGGCGAACTGCTGTTTTATGGCTTCGAAGCCGCAGGTGACGCCACACCGACCATTGCCTGCGCCGTCGCAGACCGGGACTTGAAACTGCTGCGCGAGGCCTGGTTCGACGCCCCGTACGCCAGCATGATCCACGATTTTGCAGTCACCGAAAACCATCTTGTTTTTCCGGTGATGCCGACCACCAGCGACCTGGACCGCCTGAAAGCCGGCGGCGTGCATTTCGCCTGGGACGATACTTTGCCTACCTGGCTGGGCGTGGTCTCCCGGCATGGCAGCATGCAGGATGTGCGCTGGTTCAGGGGGCCGGGCCGCTGGTCGTTCCACACACTCAACGCCTTTGAGGACGGCAATCACATTCACATTGACCTCACTGTCAGCGAGATCAACGGCTTTGCCCATATTCCGGCGGCGGACGGCAAGTCCTGGGACCCGCGACGCGCCCGCTCCTGCCTGACGCGCTGGAGCATCGACCTCGCGGGTGATGGCCTCTTCGCCGAACGCCGGCTCATGGAACTGCCGAGCGACTTCTACAAAACCGACCCGCGTGTGCAGACGCGGCCCTACCGGCACGGCTTCATGGCCGCACGCGATGCCGCGCGCAGCGCCCCCGCGCCCGGCCCGGTGCCCTTCAATACCCTGGCGCGCTTCGACCACCTGACCGGCCAAACGGATGCCTGGTGGGCCGGCGAGGCTTCGACCGTGCAAGAGCCGCAGTTTGTGCTGCAGTCGCCTGACGCGGCCGAGGGCGAAGGCTGGCTGCTGGGCGTGGTGGGCCGGCTTGCCGAAAACCGCTCGGACCTGGTGGTGCTGGATGCGCTCAACCTTTCCGCAGGCCCCGTCGCCAACGTGCGTCTGCCCTTCTACCTGCGCATGAGCTTCCACGGCGAGTGGGTGAACGAAGCCGACATCGTCGCTGCCAAAAACGCCGTTCGCTAAATCCTGCACCCTACAAACCCCAAGCAACCCCAAGGAGACACCGTGCCCCCCAACCCGATACCACCCGGCATCCAGCTCGACTATGCGTTCTCGGTCTACGTTTATTTCACCGAACGCCGCAAATTCGAACCGACCACGCCCATGGGCGGGCGGGTTTATGTGCCGGTGACGGAAGGCCGGATCGAAGGGCCGCGCCTGAATGGCCGCGTCATCCCTTTCAGCGGGGCTGACTGGGCCCGTGGCCGCAGCGACGGCGTTGCCGAGCTGAACGCCCATTACATGCTCGAGGCCTCGGATGGTTCCCCGATCTATCTCTACAACCGGGGCTACCTGTATGGCCGCGACGAGAACAACCTGCCGCTCACGCAAGCCGAATGGGCCAAGCGCAACACCAGCAACTTTGCCATCAAACCCAACACCTACTTCTACATCACACCGGTCTTCGACGCGCCAGTCGGCCCGCATGACTGGTTGACCCGCACCGTCATTGTCGGGCGCGGGCAACGCAGGCCCGACCCGGACCACACCGTGTTTGACTACTTTGCCGTGGTCTGATCCGGCCAGCGCCTACAAACCCAGTGCGGCGATGCCCGCGCGGGCAATCTGCGCGTCTTCGGTTGATTTGACACCACTCACGCCAACGGCGCCCATGCGCTGGCCGTCCTTGATGATGGGCACGCCGCCTTCGAGTGGAGTGCGCGGGGCGCGTACTACTGGAATAGGGGTCGCATCGGAGACGCCGTGTTGCCTGCTCTGCTGAAGGAGCAGGCCGCGAAAAACCCGCAGCCGGACCTGCATATCCGCGGCGACAAGGACGTGCGTTACGAACGTGTGGCGCAGGCGATGGCGGCGGCGCAGCTGGCGGGTTTGAAGAAGATCGGCTTTATCACCGAGCCCCGATGACGGATGACAGATGACCCTCGCTGCACTCGATGACTGCGCTTCGCGCCATGATGAAATGCGTCAAACAGGCCTGTATCGAGCGCAGCGAGTTTCGTCTGTGGCCGGGTTCAGGCCTATACCGCCTCAAGCTCCTGAGCAAGCTCGGGATGTGATGCAATCAGCCGCAGCAGGCACAACACCCCTCCGGGGGGGGCAAACCGGCCTTGCTCCCAATCCCGCAATGTCGCCACCGGTGTGGCGATGCGTTCTGCGAACGCCACTTGCGTCAGACCGGATTTCTCTCGCGCCTGGCGCACCAGAACCTGCGCTGGCGTGGTGACGCGCCCAGCGCCCTCCCGCGCCTCTGCGAGCGCCTGCCGCAGATCAGGCAGCGCTTCGCCAAAATCCGCTTCAATGGCCTTGGCAACGGCTTCAACATTGATTTTCTTCCCCATGTCACACCACCTTTCTGATTTCAGCAGGGCTCATGTTGGCCCGCTCGGCCTTGGCATACACGGCCACCAACAACACAACTTCCTCTTCAGTCAGACTGAAGTAGATAACCCGCGCGCGCCCGGACTTGCCCGAGCCGGAGCGGCTCCAGCGCACTTTGCGCGCCCCGTGCGCACCCGCAATAACATCACCGGCAAGCGGGTTCTGCGCTATCCAGTCAATGAAAGCCAGCCTTTCGTCCTCGGCCCAAAGCTTCTCTGCCTGCCTCTGGAAAGTCGGCGTTTCAATGACGGTGCGCGTCAGTCGCATTATACGGAAATCCCGTATTTTTATGCAACCAAGCGTGGCAAGTGGCATTCGCGGCGGCGCAGCAGGCGGGTTTAAAGAAGATAGGCTTCATCACCGAGCCACGATAACGAACTGCTGACTACGGATGGCGGATGACAGATGACCCTCGCTGCGCTCGATGACTGCGCTTCGCGCCATGATGAAATGCGTCACACTTGCCAGCGGCGAGTTTCATCTGTCATTGAGCCAAAGGCGAAGTCATTGAAGCCAAAGGCAAAGTCATTGAAGCCGAAGGCGAAGTCATCTGACATCCAGCGCCGCGATGCCCGCCTTGGCGATCAGCGCATCGTCTGACGACTTCACGCCGCTCACGCCCACGGCGCCGATGCATTGGCCGTCTTTGAGGATGGGCACGCCGCCTTCGAGCATGCCTTCGAGCGTGGGCGCGCTCAGGAAGGAGATGCGCCCGCCGTTGATGATCTCCTCGTAGACCCGCGACTCGCGGCAACCCAGCGCAGCCGTGCGCGCCTTGGCCGGCGCGATGTGCGATGAAATCGGCGCCACGCCGTCGAGGCGTTTGAGCGCGAGCAAATGCCCGCCGGCGTCGACCACGGCGATCACCACCGCCCATTTGTTTTTGAGCGCTTCGGCTTCGGCGGCTGCCAGGATGGCGGTGGCGTCGGCGGCGTCGAGGGCGAATACAGTTTTCATGGTGATAAGGGGAAAAAGGGGGGAAAGGAGGGAAAGCGGGCGGCAAAGGGTCGTTTGGGTCGATTGTCACAAAGAAATCAGGGGCAATCACGAATGGGCCTTGAAATTCCATAGAATCCGACCCATCTGCCCCGGGTTCACCTGTTGGATCTTTGGTTCACCAGTGTGGGCAACACCAAAAGGAGTTTTTTGACATGACCGATCAAGTTCAAACCATCGACCAAGGTTTGGGTTACAGCACCAGCGTCGTCGAGCGCAACAAGGTGCTGCGCAACACCTACTGGCTGCTGGCGCTGAGCCTTATCCCCACAGTGCTGGGGGCCTGGCTGGGTGTGGCCACCGGCATGACGAAATCCCTCGGTGGCGGTCTGGGGCTCATCGTGTTCCTGGGCGGCGCGTTTGGTTTCATCTACGCCATCGAGAAAACCAAAAACTCGGCCGCCGGTGTGCCGGTGCTGCTGGCTTTCACCTTCTTCATGGGCCTGATGCTCTCGCGCCTGATCGGCATGGTGCTGGGCTTCAAAAACGGCACTGACATCGTCATGACCGCCT
The DNA here is from genome assembly GCA_031379255.1 of Rhodoferax sp. Classification (GTDB taxonomy): domain Bacteria; phylum Pseudomonadota; class Gammaproteobacteria; order Burkholderiales; family Burkholderiaceae_C; genus JANYCG01. The sequence continues at coordinate 26,198 of JANNEZ010000168.1, forward strand.
TTGGCGGCACGGCAGGCGTGTTTTTCGTGATGGCCTCGCTCTCCAGCGTGATCAAACGCAGCCTTGAGGGCATGGGCAAGTGGCTCTTCGCGGGCGCGCTGGTGCTGATGGTCGGCTCCATCATCAACGTGTTTGTCGGCTCCAGCGCCGGCATGATGGCGATCTCGGTGGCGGCGATCGGCATTTTCAGCGCCTACATGTTGTATGACCTGAAGCGCATCATCGACGGTGGCGAGACCAACTACATCAGCGCCACGCTGGCCCTGTACCTGGACATCCTGAATGTGTTCCAGGCGCTGCTGGCCTTGCTCGGACTGGGCGGCGAGCGGGAATAAAACCCCAGCCGACCGGGCAACCAGCAAAAAAGGCCTCTTCGGAGGCCTTTTTTTCGCCTTGAAAACACCCAACTTGCATCAGCCAAAAAGCCGGATCGATTCCAGCCAATCTATTCAAGCCGGCTATTCAAGTCGATCAAACACCGCAATGCTCTCGACATGCGCCGTATGTGGAAACATATTCACTACACCCGCGAACGAGCAGCGGTAACCGCCCAGGTGCACCAACACGCCGGCGTCGCGTGCCAGGGTGGCCGGGTTGCAGCTCACATACACGATGCGCTTGGGGCGCTGCCAGGCCAGCGCCGCTTGCGCAGCGGCGGTTGACTCGGGCGAAGGCGCCGCCGGTTCAATGGGTGCGGGCACCGGCGTGGTGTCTGGGCAGAGCGAAATCGCGCCGCCCGGGTTCACCTGGCGCTGGTGCACATCGGCCAAGGCCTTCACCAAGGCGAACGCGCCCTCGCGCGGCGGGTCGATCAGCCAGCGGTCGGCGCGGCCGTCTTGCACCAGCATGTCAGGCGTCATTTCAAAGAGGTTGCGCGCTACATAATCCACAGCGGCCCAGGCCTTGGTTGGCGAACTCAAGGCCTTGTTCAATGCCAGATTGGCTTTCGCGCGGGCGACCAGCGTGTCTGCGCCTTCAACGCCCAAAACAGACGCCGCCTGGGTCGCCAGCGGCAGCGTGAAGTTGCCCAGGCCGCAAAACCAATCGATCACGCGCTCGTGGCCCCGCACGTCCAGCAGTTGCAGCGCCTTGGCCACCAGCACGCGGTTGATGTGCGGGTTGACCTGGGTGAAATCGGTCGGTTTGAAGGGCATGGTGATGCCGAACTCGGGCAGCGCGTAGCTGAGTTGTTCGCCGCCTTCATCGAGCAGCGCCACCGTTTCCGGCCCTTTGGGCTGCAGCCACCATTGAACCTCGGGATGGGTTGTGGTGAAGGCGCGCAGGCGGTTTTTGTCGGCTGCGCTCAAAGGCTCCAGATGCCGCAACACCAGCGCCGTGACGCTGTCGCCACAGGCCAGCTCAATCTGCGGGCAGGTCTGGTTGGCGTCGAGCGAGGCGATCAAGTCACGCAGCGGCAGCAGCATGGCGTTCACGTGCGGCGGCAACACATGGCACTCTTTCATGTCGGCCACATAGCGGCTTTTGCGCTCATGGAAACCGATGAGCACGGCGCCTTTTTTCAGCACATTGCGCACCGAGAGGCGCGCGCGGTGGCGGTAACCCCAGGCCGGCCCCTCGATCGGGCGCAGGATGTTGCCGGCCTTCACGCGGGCCAGGTGCCAGAGGTTGTCTTCGAGCACGCGCTGCTTCACCGCCACCTGCGCGCCCACGTGCAGGTGCTGCATCTTGCAGCCGCCACAGGCGCCGGTGTGCAGGCCAAAATGCGGGCATTGCGGCTTGACGCGTTGGGACGATTCGCGCAGGATGTGTGTCACCACGCCCTGCTCCCAGTTGTTTTTCTTGCGGTGCACGTTGGCGTTCACACGCTCAAACGGCAGGGCGCCTTCAATGAAAACCACCTTCCCGTCGGCTCTGTGGGCAATACCCTGGGCCTCGATGTCGAGTGACTCGACGGTCAAAATTTCAGGCGGCGGGTAGACGGCAGCCGCAGATCCGGATTCGGTGGCGGTTTCGTTGGCGGTCGCGGTGGCGGGTGGGTGGGCAGGTTTTGTGATTTTTGCAAGTTTGGCAGCGGCGCTCATGCCTTGATTGTCTCAGGTGGCTGCAGCGCCAACCCACGGGCGCCATGCCAGGACCGCCTACAGGAGCGCGTCGCGCGTGATGCCGCGGTTGCCCAGGTAATTCTTGAGCTTGGCCAGGGCTTCGTTTTGCACCTGGCGCACCCGTTCGCGGGTGAGGCCCAGGCGCAGGCTCAGGGTGTCGAGCGTTTCGGGATCGCGGTCGTGCAGGCCAAAACGGCCTTCGAGCACTTCACACTCGCGCGTGCTCAGGGTGTGCGTCCATTCGTCCACCAGGCGCTCGACCTCGTGCAATTGCGTGACACCGCTGGGGTCAAGCGTCACCTCGTCGATCAGGGTGTCGCCCATGGAACTGCCTTCCATTGCGCCTTCGGCGGCGTTGCCCAGGCTGGCGTCGAGTGATTTGGGCGCCTCTGCCAGCGCCAGCAGCTCGGCCACGTCCTGCGCATCCCGCCCCAGGAGCGCGGCCACGTCTTCAGCCCGCACGCCGCGCGGGTGCAGGCGGATGTAATCCGGGTCGTTTTCAAGGGCGCGCCAGGCTTTGAGCACCTGCTGCAAATCGCGCACCACGTTCACTGGCAGGCGCACCGCTCGACCCTGGTAGATCACCGCGCGGTCGACCGACTGGCGGATCCACCAGGTGGCGTAGGTGGAAAACCGGAAACCGCGCTCGGGCTCGTATTTGTCGATGGCGTGCATCAGGCCCAGGTTGCCTTCTTCGATCAAATCCGACAGCGGAACGCCGCGCCCCAGGCTGGATTTGGCGATACTCACCACCAGGCGCAGGTTGTGCTCAATCATGCTTTGGCGCGCCAGAAAATCGCCCTGGCGGGCGCGCATGGCGGCGTCAAACTCCTCTTGTGGGGTGAACAGCTTGGTGCGGCGCACGCCGCGCAGGTAACGCGACAGAGAGTCGCCGGAGCTGGTATCTGAGCTTATTTCGTTGGAAAGCAATTCAGATTTTGAATCTGACTTTTTTTCAACTGAAATTGCTTCATTTTTATGAGCAATCTTCGATTTTTTGACGTGACTTACTGCGCTGGAAAGTTTCGCAAACTTAAGTGATGAAACTTTTTTGGGCACCTTGTTTGGAATTCGGATGGCCTCAAGCCCACCTCCGAGTGCCGTTTGGACAGCTTCATCGGGCGCGGACATGGCCATCTTCTTCGCTACCGGGGCGGCAAATACTTCGCCGGATCGACCGGCTTGCCCTGCCGGCGCACCTCAAAGTGCAGCTTCACACGGTCGGCGTCGCTGCTGCCCATCTCGGCGATTTTCTGGCCGCGGCGCACCGACTGGTCTTCCTTGACCAGCAGCGTCTGGTTGTGGGCGTAGGCCGTGAGGTAAGTGCTGTTGTGTTTGAGGATGATCAGGTTGCCGTAACCACGCAGGCCTGCGCCGACGTAAACCACGCGGCCGTCTGCCGCTGCCACCACCGACGCACCCACGGTGCCGCCAATATCGACACCCTTGTTTTTGACCTCGTCAAAACCGGCCAACACGGTGCCGCTGGCGGGCCAGACCCAGGCGATGTCTTCGTCGGCGCCGGCACCCGGCGCGGGTGCCGGGGTGCCACTGGCCGTGGGCGCGCCGGCGACGGACGCCACTGTGGCCGGCGCTGCCGCCACCACGGTGCCGGCAGCAGCGGGACGCGCAGCCGACGCGGCGGCGGCGCTGGCCGTGCCGGGTGCCACCGCGGTGGGCGTGGCACTGGGAGTGGCAACCGGCCGGGTCACGACGCCCGAGGCGGCGGCTGCCGCTGCACCGGCTGCTGCGGGAGCCAGGGGAGCAGCGGAGGCCATGGCGACCGGTGGCAACACGCGGAGCACCTGGCCGACTTCAATCTGGTTCGGATTCTCGATGTTGTTCCAACGCACGACATCGCGCCAGTTCTGGCCGTTGTCCAGGCCAATGCGGATCAGGGTGTCGCCAGGTTTGACGGTGTAATACCCCGGTTTGCCTTCGTTTTCCGCGCCCGGCAAGGTTTTGGGGCCAGGTACCACCCCGGTGGCCGTGACGGTGCCGGGTGCTGGCGCTGAAGCAGCGGCAGGTGCCGGAGCGGGGGGCCGTGCGCCGGCACTGCTGCCGCGGTCTTCAACCGGGGCGCGGTTGGTGGGCGATGAGCCACAACCGGCCACACCCAGCATTGCCGCAAGCAGCGCAATTGGCAGCACCTTGCGGGCTCGACGCCAATGATTGCGGGGCAACTCTCCAGACATTTCAACTCCCTTGGGTTTCCAGCGCAAAAATTTTGCGCCTCGTCGGCAGCGATGGCAGCCTTGGCCCGTCGACTCTACAGGCTGGTTCACACGACACCTGATTTTAAAGGGACAAACAACACTGCCTCCAGAATTGTCTGTGTAAATCCAGTGGCGCTGCGGTCGACCACCATCAGCGATTGATGCCCGGTTTTGGCACCCGGCAACTGCACCGGCGCCACCAGCCGCCCGCCCTCGGCAAGCTGGTCAAGCCAGGCCTGCGGCACAGCCTCGCCACCGGCCGCCGCGATGATGGCGGCATAGGGCGCACCCTTGGCGTAACCCAGCATGCCGTCGCCCAGCAGCAGATGCACGTTCGCCAGGCGCATCGTCCGCAGGTTTTCACGCGCTTTCTCGTGCAGGCCGCGCAGGCGCTCGATGGAATACACCTCGCGCGCCAGATGGCTCAAGAGGGCCGCCTGGTAACCGCAGCCGGTGCCGATCTCCAGCACCCGGGCGGGCTTGTGCGCACTGCCGTTGAGCAGCAGCTCGAGCATGCGCGAGACCACGCCCGGCTTGGAGATCGTCTGCCCCAGGCCAATCGGCAGGCTGGTGTCTTCATAGGCCTGGTTGACCAGCGCGCTGTCGACAAAACGATGCCGCTCCACCGCGTTGAAAGCCGCCAACACGCGTCGGTCTGTGATGCCGCCCTTGACCAGCTTGGCCACCATGTTGGCGCGCACGGCACTGGAATCCATGCCATGGCCAGGCCTTGCCGGTTGGGCCGCTTTCACCGCAGGCCGGGCCACGGCCGGCGGTGCGAGGGCCGGGCTTGCAATGGCCGACCCGGCCACAGCCGATCTGGCAAACGGTGCCGCGCTGCTGCGCGGCTTGACGCCGCTGTCCATCCGGGCCGGAAAACTGGGCCTTGGTTTCATTTTTTTAGGCCGCGAGTTTCGAGGCCGTCTGCGCCCAGTATTTCAGCGTGTCGTGCTCGGTGAGGTCGGTTTTCAGGGGTGTCATGGCGATGTGACCCATGGCAGTAGCGTGGAAATCGGTGCCGTCGGCATCGTCTTTGGCGGCCCCGGCGCCGCCGATCCAGTACATCGTCTCGCCGCGCGGGCTCATCTGCGTGATCACCGGCTCGGCGGCGTGGCGGCGCCCGAGGCGGCAAATTTTCATCGGCTTGAGGTCCTGCAAGGCAGCGTTGGGGATGTTGACGTTGAGCAGCCAGGCCTGGTGGCCAATCAACTGCAGTGACTGCATCTGCAACACCAGCTCGCGCGCTTTCTGGGCCGCGGCGTCCAGGTGTTTCCAGCCTTTTTCAACCTGCGAAAACGCGATGGCCGGCACGCCGAACAAATAACCTTCCATCGCCGCGCCCACGGTGCCCGAGTAAATGGTGTCGTCGCCCATGTTGGCGCCATTGTTGATGCCCGAGACCACCAGATCGGGCCGGTAACCCAGCAGGCCGGTGAGCGCGATGTGCACACAGTCGGCCGGTGTGCCGTTGATGAAGCGGAAATTGTTGGCCGCGCGGGTCACGTGCAGCGGCGAGTGCAGCGTCAGCGCATTGGATTTGGCGCTGTTGTTGAGCTCCGGCGCGATCACCTCGACCTCGGCGATGTCTTTGAGCGCCTCGTAGAGCGCCACAATGCCGGGCGCCTGGTAACCGTCGTCGTTGGAGATGAGAATTTTCATGGTGAATTTGATTGTAGGATGGAGGCACTTGGGCAAGCCCCCAAACCCACCGACCTGGAGAATATTTGATGCACGCATGGCTCTGCGAAAACCCCGTGGGCGTTGACGCCTTGACCTGGAAAGAATTGCCGACTCCGGCGCCCGGCAAAGGCCAGGTGCTGGTTGAAATCAAGGCCGCCAGCCTGAATTTCCCCGACCTCCTGATCGTGCAGAACAAATACCAATTCAAACCCGATTTGCCCTTTGTGCCCGGCTCGGAATACGCCGGCATCGTGGCGGCGCTGGGGGAAGGCGTGACGCACCTGAAAGTCGGCCAGAGTGTGGCCTGCCTCTCGGGCGCCGGCGGCTTTGGCACCCACACGCTGGCCCCGGCCGACCGCTGCATGCCGCTGCCGCCCGGGTTCTCCCACGTAGACGCCGCCGCGTTCATCATGATTTACGCCACCTCGCACCACGCGCTGATCGACCGCGCGCAGCTCAAGGCTGGTGAAACCGTGTTGGTGCTGGGCGCCGCCGGCGGTGTGGGCACCTCGGCGATCCAGATTGCCAAAGCCGTCGGCGCGAAGGTGATCGCCGCGGCGTCCACCGACGAAAAATGTGCGCTGTGCAAATCGATTGGCGCCGATGAAACCATCAACTACACGAAAGAGAACCTGCGCGAGGCCGTCAAAAAACTGACCGGCGGCAACGGGCCGGACGTGATCTACGACCCGGTCGGTGGCGATTTCGCCGAACCGGCGTTCCGCTC
>JANNEZ010000171.1:0-1938 GCA_031379255.1 Rhodoferax sp.
GTTTGCGGGCAATCCTTCGGCGGGCCAAAGTCCTCGCCCGTCAGGCGGCGCAACACCTGGTGAGCCGCCTCGCTCACCTCTGCATCCGCGTCGGCCAACAGGTCGATCAGATCCGGAATCATTTCTGAATCGGCTTTGCGCACGCAAGCACGCGCGGCTGCCCGACTCAACTCGCCTTCTTCCTCCAGGTAGGCACGGAGATCATCTACTTGCAGGCGTACAAGACGTTCGACCAAAGTGGCGCGGACCTTGTCCTGCAACTTGCCGGTGATGTGCGGGATCGCATGAGCCAACCCTTCGTTGGAGTGTTCCTCCTTGGCATCGCGATAGCGAATCAGGAGCTGCTCGCGCTGGTCCGGCGTCGCCGCGCGCAGCGTCGCACTCAACCGCACTCCTTCTGCCTCGGCAACGGCATCCGGGTAGAGTTTCAGCCAACCCGCTGTCGTCGGACCGGCGTCCGCGCCGGTAACTGCGCGCAGCGCATATAGCACCGCTTCGCGCTGCGGGTACGCCGTTGCGTCCGGCTTCGATTGCATTTTCCGTTTCTCGACTTCGTCCGGCTTCAGCGGTCGCTTTCGCACAAGGAAGTCGAACCTCAAACCACCCGTCGAGGCAAACTCGCCGCCGGTCGGAAACTTGATGGAGAAGTCCTGCCGCAGGAACTGGACATCAGCACGGATGAGCACCTTGTTGGCCCACACGCCGCCGCCACTGCTGCCGGGAAGTTGCGGACCGCTGTAGCTGCCTACCCGGTACGTCTGGTCGGGACGGCGGGCGAACGGATCGACATCGGTGACCGGATCGCGTCCGACAGCGGGGACATGACACAACAAACAGTTCTCAACATGATTGACACGAACGAGTTCGCGGACCGATGCGCCGGTCTTCGTAACAAATGGCGCGGCAGGGTCGGTCTTATCCAAGAGCGCCACCAGCAGCGGGGCCGCGTCGCGGTCGCCCAATGCCGCGAGCGCATCAGCAGCGTGGTCGGCCGCCGCCGGCCAGGGGTAGCGCATCGCCTCCACGAAAGTCCGTCGCGCATCAGCGAGCGGCCGATCGCGCAGCGCATCAATGGCAGCCGTGCGGACTTCGGGCGACAGATCGTACACCGCCCGCTGCGCCAATCGAATCGTGGCCGCCTTGCCTCGGATGTCCGCCATCATGTCTACAAGGATCAGTCGCAGCGGCACGTCCTCAGCCATGAGAATCTGCACCATCGCCGGCAGGGCTTCGGGTCGAAGCCACTCCGGCGGCTTGCCGCGCCACTCCTTCCGCAGTGCCGCCCTCAGTTGCTTCGGATCAGCGCGCTTCCCGTTCGCGTCCTTAGGCGCGAGCGCGTCCAGGTAGACGTGCAGTTTGCGGGACAACACACCCAACATCTGAGCGTCGAGCGGATTCAACTGGCAAAGCACACGATTTGGAAACCAACCAAATCGTGCGAAACTACACCGAAGCGGTTCAGAAGTAGGACCGGTTATGACCATCCTCTTCCTTCACGGCTGGGATTCGGTCCCAGGCGGCGTCAAGCCGACCTACCTGAAGGACCACGGCCACGAAGTTCTGAATCCGGCCCTCGATGACGATGACTTCACGATAGCCGTCAATGCCGCTCAGGCCGAGTTCGATCAGCATCAGCCTCAAGTCGTTGTCGGAAGTTCCCGTGGCGGTGCCGTGGCGATGAACATCAACAGCGGCTCGGCGAAACTCGTTTTGCTCTGCCCGGCGTGGAAGAAGTTCGAGACGGCCAAGACGGTGAAGCCGGACACCGTGATCCTGCATAGCCGTGCCGACGATGTGATCCCCTTTGCCGACTCCGAGGAACTGATTAAGAACAGCGGCCTGCCAACGTCGTCGCTGGTCGAGGTCGGCACGGATCATCGGCTGGCCGACCCTGAACCGCTGGCAGCAATGCTGTGGGCGGCGGAGGAATAGTGCAGC
>JANNEZ010000176.1:0-2304 GCA_031379255.1 Rhodoferax sp.
TTGATTTTGCAATTAAGTTAGTGGCAGCATTTGTAGTGCGAATTGAACAGCATTACCCAAAATAGAGCGGTGTCAGGCATGGTGCGTCATCTTCGTTCCATTGCGGCTGATTGTTACCGCTGGCGGAGCGCATGAGCGGACGCAGCTTCAACGGGTCACTTAACGGTTCCGGCTTCCAATTTGATATCGACTAGATTCAAGAGCGCCGCCCGCACCGCGATCTTGAGGCCCCGCACCATTTCGTCGAGCGTTATGTTGGGCGTGGAGGCGCTTTGCACTTGCTCGGGCAAAAAAGGCACGTGGATGAAGCCGCCGCGCGTTTTCTTGAAGCCGCGTTGCGTCGCCAGCAGATGCATCAAACCGAAAAACACATGGTTGCAGACAAACGTTCCGGCGGTTTGTGACACTTCGGCGGCCAGGCCCGCCGCTTGCAGGTCGCGCAGCATCGCCTTGATGGGCAGAGTTGAAAAATAGGCGGCAGGCCCGCCTGCGACCACCGGTGTGTCCAGTGGCTGGGCGCCCGCGTTGTCGGCAATGCGCGCGTCGTTGATGTTGATCGCCACCCGCTCCAGCGAGAGTGCTGCGCGTCCACCGGCCTGGCCGACGCAGATCACCAGTTCGGGGCGGTGTTGGTCGAGCAGGTTGCGCAATGCAGCCACAGACGCATCGAACACCGTCGGCAATTGCGCCGCCGCCAGCCTGCGCCCCAGCAGCGTTCGGCCATGAAGCGCTTGGGCCGCCAGCCAGCTCGGGTTGACGGTTTCGCCGCCAAAAGCCTCAAACCCGGTGATCAGCACCACAGGCGTTCCGCCTACAGATTTGCCAGGCCTTGCCGAACTCACCGGGCGGGATTTGCGCGTTACCATGGCTGCAATTTACCTCAAGCTTCAGGGCATCCGCGCCACAGCCACATCAGGAGACGGCCATGAAATGGGAAGGCAACCGTGAGTCAAGCAACGTCGAAGACCGCAGGGGCGGCGGGGGTGGCATCGGGTTTGGCGGGCGCAGCATCGGCGTTGGCACGATTGCGATTGCGCTGGTGGGCGGCTGGATTTTTGGCATCAATCCCCTGACGATTCTGGGCATCCTGAGTGGCGGCGATGGCGCGCCCACGGCGCAGACACAGCAGGCTCCGGCGCAACGCCCGCCGGCCGACGACCGCATGGCGAAGTTTGTCGGCACCGTGCTGGCCGACACCGAAGACGTGTGGAAAGCCGTCTTCACCAAAGGCGGCGCGCAGTACAAGGAGCCCAAACTGGTGTTGTTCCGCGGCTCCACCCAGACCGCCTGCGGCGCGGGGCAGGCGGCCATGGGGCCGTTTTATTGCCCGGGCGATTTCAAGGTCTACATCGACCTTGGGTTTTACGAAACCCTGAAAAACAAACTCGGCGCGCCGGGCGACTTCGCCCAGGCTTACGTGATCGCCCACGAGGTCGGCCACCACGTGCAGAATCTGCTGGGCATCACCAACAAGATGGAGCAGATGCGCGGCAAGGTCAGCCAGGTTGAATACAACGGCCTCTCGGTGCGCCTGGAGCTGCAGGCCGACTGTTTCGCCGGCGTGTGGGCGCACCATGCGCAAAACGCGCGGCAGATTCTGGAAAACGGCGACGTCGAGGAAGCCATGAACGCCGCCGCCAAAATTGGCGACGATGCCCTGCAAAAGGGTTCCGGCGGCCGTATCGTGCCCGAGAGCTTCACCCACGGCACCAGCGCCCAACGCACGCGCTGGTTCAACCTGGGCTTGCAAAACGGCAGCGTGAAGGGCTGCGACACCTTTTCCGCCCGGCAACTGTAAATTCGTGTAAAACGGGCCGGTGGGGGATAATCGGGGGTTGTCCTGTTATCCCCCTGCTCGATGAACTCCACTGTTATTGAACCTGAAATTTCCGACCTTGCCGATGCGCCCGCTGCCGTGCCGCCCAACGCCGCGCCTGATTTGAGCGCGTTTTCGCAGCTGAATCTGGCCGAGCCGCTGTCCCGCGCGGTGGCCGAGTTGGGCTACGAGTCGATGACGCCGATCCAGGCCAAGGCGATTCCGCTGGTCATCCAGGGCCGCGACGTGATGGGCGCCGCCCAGACCGGCACCGGCAAAACCGCCGCCTTTGCGCTGCCGCTCTTGCACCGGCTGCTGAAGCACGAAAACAGCTCGACCTCACCCGCGCGCCACCCGGTGCGGGCGCTGGTGCTCTTGCCCACGCGCGAACTGGCCGACCAAGTGGCGCAGGCCATCAAGGCCTACGCCAAACACACGCAGCTCCGCACCACCGTGGTCTTTGGCGGGATGGACATGAAGCCGCAAAC
>JANNEZ010000204.1:0-1502 GCA_031379255.1 Rhodoferax sp.
CCGCGATTGGCAAGCTGGATGTGTTTTCCACCATCCGCGCCTGCCCGGTCTGCGCCACCTCGTATGCCGAGCTGGACCCGCGCCTGTTTTCCTACAACAGCAAACATGGCTGGTGCAAAGAATGCGTCGGCACCGGTGTTCGCCTCACCAAAGAGCAGCGCAAGGCGCTGGACGATTCGGTCAAGTCCGACGACGCCTCGGGCCGCGAAAAGACCTTTTCCGAGCCCGAGTTGGACGACGTGGCGAACGCCGAGTGCAGCGCCTGTGGCGGCACGCGGCTGAACCCGACGGCCCGCGCCGTGAAATTCGCCGGGGTTGGCATCACCGAGCTGGCGCGCCTCTGCGTGACCGACATCCGGCAGTGGGTCAGTGATCTGCAGCAAGCCGGCCGCATGAGCACGCGCGAGAGCGGCATTGCGCACGATCTGATTCCCGAGATCAAAAGCCGCCTGGCGTTTCTTGAAGAAGTCGGCCTGGGTTACCTCACCCTGGACCGCGGCGCGCCCACCTTGAGCGGCGGCGAAGCGCAGCGCATCCGGCTGGCAGCGCAACTTGGCAGCAATCTGCAGGGCGTCTGTTACGTGCTGGACGAGCCCACCATTGGCCTGCACGCGCGCGACAACAAGATTCTGCTGGGCGCCCTGAAAAACCTCAGCGACCAGGGCAACACGCTGGTGGTGGTGGAGCATGACGAAGACACCATCCGCCATGCCGACCACATCATCGACATTGGCCCCAGCGCCGGCAAACGCGGCGGGCAACTGGTGGCGCAAGGCAGCGTGAAGGCCATCCAGAAGGCGAAGGATTCGCAAACCGGGCGCTACTTGCTGCACGCCATGAAACACCCGGTGCAGGCGCGCCGGCCGGTGGAAAAACCCGCCTGGCTCAACGTTCGCGGCGCGACGCTGCACAACCTGCAGTCCGTCAACGCCCGAATCCCCTTGCAGCGCCTGGTGGCCATCACCGGCGTCAGCGGCTCGGGCAAGTCGACGCTGGCGCGTGACGTGTTGCTGGCCAATGTGCAAACGGCCGTGCAGAAACGCAGCACCAGGGCCGGGCGCGACGCCTTGTCTGCGGGGGAAAAAATCCACTGGACGGGTTGCCTGGAGGTGGCTGGTTTTGAACCCATAGACCGCGTGCTGGAAGTGGACCAGACGCCCATTGGCAAAACCCCGCGCAGTTGCCCGGCCACCTACATTGGTTTTTGGACATCATCCGGCGCCTGTTCGCCGACACACTGGAGGCGAAAGCGCGCGGTTACGCGGCCAACCGTTTCAGCTTCAATACGGGCGACGGACGCTGCGCCAGCTGCGAAGGGCAAGGCATCCGCACCGTGGCGATGAGTTTCCTGCCCGACGTGAAGGTGTTGTGCGAAACCTGCAAGGGCGCGCGTTTCAACCCGGAGACGCTGGCGGTGACCTGGCGCGGCAAAAACATTGGCGACGTATTGCAGATGGAAGTCGACGAAGCGGTGGATTTTTTTGCCGCCATGCCGGCCATCA
>JANNEZ010000247.1:0-11204 GCA_031379255.1 Rhodoferax sp.
CCTATTTCCCGTTTTTGCACAAGCGCCAAGGCATCGTGCATGTGATCGGCCCGGAGAACGGCGCCACGCTGCCGGGCATGACCGTTGTTTGCGGCGATTCACACACCTCCACCCACGGCGCGTTCGGCGCACTCGCCCACGGCATCGGCACCAGCGAAGTCGAACACGTGATGGCGACGCAAACCCTGCTGGCCAAAAAGGCCAAAAATTTGCTCATCAAGGTCGAAGGCAACTTACCCAAAGGCTGCACCGGCAAGGACATCGTGCTGGCCATCATCGGCAAAATCGGCACGGCGGGCGGCACCGGCTTTACGATCGAATTTGCCGGCTCGGCGATCCGCGCCCTCTCCATGGAAGGCCGCATGACGGTCTGCAACATGGCGATCGAAGCCGGCGCGCGCGCCGGCCTGGTGGCGGTGGACGAAAAAACCATCGACTACCTCAAGGGCCGCCTGCTGGCGCCCGGCACCGAGGCCGTGACCGGCCGTTTCATCGGCGGCCCGGAATGGGATCAGGCGGTGGCTTACTGGAAAACCTTGCAGTCGGATGCGGGCGCACAATTCGACAGCGTGGTGGAACTGGACGCCGCGCAGATCATCCCGCAAGTCACCTGGGGCACGTCGCCCGAAATGGTGTTGGGTATCGACGCCACTGTGCCGGATCCGGACAAAGAAAAAGACGCCAACAAGCGTGACGCCATCGAGCGCGCCTTGGCCTACATGGGCCTCGTGCCAGGCAAACGGCTCGACGACATCTTTGTGGACAAAATCTTCATCGGCTCCTGTACCAACAGCCGCATTGAAGACATACGCGAGGCCGCCGCCATGGTCAAACGCATCGGCCAGCCGGTAGCAAAAAACGTCAAGCTGGCGATGGTGGTGCCGGGCTCGGGCCTCGTCAAGGAGCAGGCCGAGCGTGAAGGGCTGGATGTGGTGTTCAAGGCTGCGGGCTTCGAGTGGCGCGAGCCCGGCTGCTCGATGTGCCTGGCCATGAACGCCGACAAACTCGAGCCGTTTGAGCGCTGCGCCTCCACCAGCAACCGCAATTTCGAAGGCCGCCAGGGCGCGAAAGGCCGCACCCACCTCGTGAGCCCGGCGATGGCGGCGGCGGCGGCGGTGCACGGCCATTTTGTCGACGTGCGCCGTTTTGTGTAGCCACAAACCAGCTTGACAAGCCGAAACAGCATGTTTTCCAAAGACAAGGTCGTTTCCATCACCGGTGGCCCGCTGTACCCAGTGGTTTCCCTGTTCTCAGGCGCAATGGGTTTGGATTTGGGGCTGGAGCAGGCCGGGTTAAAAGTCGCCGTCTCACAAGACTACGACAAGTGGTGCGTGGAAACCATTCGCAAAAACGGCCACGTCGCTGTGGCGGGCAACATCAGAGAACTGATTGAAAAGGATCCCGCCTGTAGCTTTCTGCTCAAACCCGTAAAACTGAAGGCCGACGACGTGTTCGCTGTGGTGGGAGGGCCACCTTGCCAATCGTTCTCTACTGCAGGCAAACGAATGGGGGTGGATGACGCGCGCGGCACGCTGTACCACCAGTTTCTGCACGTGGTGCAGACACTGATGCCGCGGTTTTTTGTAATGGAAAACGTCAAAGGCTTGGCCTCCACACCGTCGATTGCGGGTGATAAGACGTCGCCCGCCCTGTTGGACGTGATCCTGGGGCATTTCAAAGGCGCCGGCTACCACACGGTACATGGAGTGCTTGACGCCGTGCATTTCGGCACGCCACAGTTTCGCGAGCGCCTGGTCATCATCGGCAGCCGTGACAAGGAAGCGATTTTTTTGCCCGCACCGACGCATTTTCACATGCACCAAAACCCGCAGATGCGCTGGCGCACGTTGGCGCACGCCATTGCCGACTTGCAGGACGACTGCGGCCCGCACGCCAATTTTTCACCCAAGATCGCACAATATTTGACGCAAGTTCCCGAAGGTGGCAACTGGCGCTCACTGCCTCCCACCTTGGTGCAAGCAGCCATGGGCGGCGCGTTCGAGTCGGGCGGGGGCAAGGTCGGTTTTTACAGGCGCTTGCCGTTTTCGGAGCCCTCCCCCACGCTCGTCACCAGCCCGGTTCAAAAGGCCACGCTCCTGTGCCACCCGCGCGAAGATCGTCCGCTTTCCGTGGCTGAATACGCCCGCATTCAGGGCTTTCCCGACGACTGGAAGTTTGAAGGAAGCATCACCGAAAGTTACCGGCAGATCGGCAATGCGGTGCCCGTGCCGCTGGGTAAAGCCATCGGCCAGATGCTGCTTTCTGTGGCCCAAGGGGATTCGGAAGTGCGCGTCAAACGCATGCGGGGCACGTCGGTGCATCGGCGCATGACGCCGCCGCTTGGTTCTGATGGCAAGCGCAGAGCCATCAAAACGGGCACAAATGGCGAATCCGACACCCGGGAGCTGTTCTGAAATGATCCGTACCCAAAAACTCTATACGAAAGTCACTGCCTTGCTGACAGCCATAGGCGCCAAACGCGTTGCAGCGCTGGAGGCTTTGACGCTGCCCGACCTGCTCAACAAGAACCCCTACCTTTACCAGTCGCAAGGCCACACCAGGGCTGAAGACTACCTGGACGCGCTTTTAAGCGCGCGGATCTCCAGTTCTGATGAAACGATTTTCGGCAATGACTTTTTTGAGCCTCTCGCCCTGTGGTCGGCGCAGGAAGCCAAAATCAAAGGTCGAACCGCCTCTGTCAGCGATGCGGCTGGCGCAGACATGTCCATCATTACAGAAACAGCGTATTACGCGATATCTGTCAAGTCCGGCAAAAACATATTCAATTCCCAAAGCGCCCAAGGGCAAAGCTCCGAGTTCTCTGCGGCCCAGGGGCGTATGCGGAAATTGGGCAAAACCTTTTTGCCGTTGATCGGCTACGGTTATGGTCGCAAAAAACACCGGCCTGACGAAGCCGTAGGCAAAAAGGCCGGGCAGGAATTCTGGAAGCTGTTGACGCAGGAAGACGATTTTTACCTGCGGATTTCCGATGCCATCGCAAAATCGGCAGGAGCGCACAAATTGGCCTTTGAACAAGCCTACGAAATAAAACGCGCCTCCCTGGTTAAGGGTTTCTTCCTTGACTTCACCGATGTATCGGGCCAAGTGGACTGGCGAAAAGTCGTGGAATTCAACAGCGCCCATATCAAACCCACATTGTCTAGATCCTGAACGTCATGCAAAAATTCACCACACACCAAGGCCTCGTCGCCCCGATGGACCGCGAAAACGTTGACACCGACGCGATCATCCCGAAGCAGTTTTTGAAGTCGATCAAGAAGACAGGGTTTGGCGAAAACCTGTTTGACGAGTGGCGCTTCAAAGACGCGGGCTACCCCGGCCAGAACCCGGCCACGCGCAAGATCAACGCGGACTTCGTCCTGAACCAGCCGCGTTACGCTGGAGCTTCGGTTCTGCTGGCACGCAAGAACTTCGGCTGCGGCTCGTCGCGCGAACACGCGCCCTGGGCGCTGGACCAATATGGCTTTCGCGCCATCATCGCGCCTTCCTACGCCGACATTTTTTTCAACAACAGTTTCAAGAACGGCCTGCTGCCGATCGTGCTGCCTGAGGCGCAGGTTGCCGCCTTGTTTGACGAGACTTTCGCGTTTCCGGGTTATCAACTCACGATTGACTTGGAGCGCCAGGTGATTGTCAAACCGCAGGGGGAAGAGCTGCCGTTTGACGTCCAGCCGTTTCGCAAATATTGCCTGGTCAACGGTTTTGACGACATTGGCCTCACCTTGCGCCAGGCCGACAAGATCAAGGCCTTCGAGGCGGTGCGGCTGGCGCAAAAGCCCTGGCTTGCGCATACGCAGTAGCGCCATTCGCGGATCGAAAAAAACCGCCACTCATACCCAAGTTGGGTACGATAGGGCGATTTTTTGATCGAAAAAGCAAAATTTAAGCTTTTTATGCTTTTATGTCACGTATATATTGGATAGTTTGCTATGAAAATTGCAGTATTACCGGGCGACGGTATCGGCACCGAAATCGTTGCCGAGGCGGTCAAGGTGCTGGGCGCGCTGGATCTGAAGTTCGAGATGGAGACCGCCCTGGTCGGCGGCGCCGCCTATGACGCGCACGGCCACCCGTTGCCGGAAGCGACGCTGAAGCTGGCGAAAGACGCCGACGCCGTCCTGTTTGGCGCTGTCGGCGACTGGAAATACGACACGCTGGAGCGCCAGTTCCGCCCCGAGCAGGCGATCCTGGGTTTGCGCAAAAACCTCGGCCTGTTTGCCAACTTCCGCCCGGCCATTTGCTACGAGCAACTGGTGGGCGCGTCGAGCCTCAAGCCCGAGCTGATCGCGGGCCTCGACATCCTGATCATCCGCGAGCTGACCGGCGACATTTATTTTGGCCAGCCGCGTGGCCGCCGCCTGTCGCCCGACGGCAACTTTCCTGGCGCCGAAGAAGCCTTCGACACCATGCGTTACACCCGCCCGGAGATCGAACGCATCGCCCATGTGGCCTTCCAGGCCGCGCAGAAACGCAGCAAGCGCGTCACCAGCGTGGACAAAGCCAATGTGCTGGAAACCTTCCAGTTCTGGAAAGACGTGGTCACCGAAGTCGGCAAGCAGTACCCGGACGTGGAACTCGACCACATGTACGTGGACAACGCTGCCATGCAGTTGGTGCGCGCGCCGAAAAAGTTCGACGTGGTCGTCACCGGCAACATGTTTGGCGACATCCTCTCGGACGAAGCCGCGATGCTGACCGGCTCCATCGGCATGTTGCCCTCCGCCAGCCTGAACGCCTCGAATCAGGGCCTGTATGAGCCCAGCCACGGCAGCGCGCCCGACATTGCCGGCAAAGGCATCGCCAACCCGCTGGCGACGATTTTGAGCGCCGCGATGATGTTGCGCTTCAGCCTGAACCAGGCGGCTGCCGCAGATCGCATCGAAGCGGCGGTCAAGAAGGTGCTGTCGCAGGGCCTGCGTACGGCTGACATCCACAGCGAAGGCACGGCAAAAGTCGGCACACGCGAGATGGGGGACGCGGTAGTGAAGGCCTTGAAGTGAGAAGCCAGCCGCGAATCGACAATTGATCCACGTTCAATGCCGATGCGCGTGATGCGCGTCCGGCACGTGGGCATGGGAATGCGCCAGGGGCTCATGCCGATGCTTATGGCTGTGCTGCGCCTGCGGCATCGGAACATGGCCATGGCTGTGGTGCGCGTCGTCATGCCGATGCGCGTGTTCGTGTTCCAGTGCATCGTGATCGTGTGAATGCGCGTGGTTTTCAGCCAAATGCAAAACCACGCCCAGCAACATCAACAGACCGCCGCCCGCCGTCAACCAGCCCGCCGAACGCTCCCCTAGCGCAAGAGCGGCAACGGCCCCGATGAAGGGCGCAAAAGCGAAGACGGAGCCGGTTCGCGCCGCGCCGAAAGCGCGTTGCGCCAGCAGGTAGAAACGCAAGCTGAGCCCATACCCGGTGGCGCCTGCAACCAGCAGCCCGACTGCGGCGGGGATTTGCGGCATCGGCTCTCCCGCCGCCACAGCCAGCAGCATGGTGGCGGTCGCCCCCAGTGCCGCCTTGGCAAGCACCACCTGGCCAGGATCGCGATCAGCCACAGCACGCGACAAAGTGTTGTCCAGGCCCCAAGCGGCGGTCGCCACGAAAACAGCGATCAGACCGGCCAATTGCGATGCGCCCAGGCGCCCTTGATCCAGCACCAAGACAACCGCCCCCGCCAACAACAGCAACATGGCCACCCAAACACGCCGCCCCAAGGTTTCACGATACAGCGCCCAAGCCAGCAAGACCGTGAACAAAGCCTCCAGCGTGAGCATCAGCGATGCGCTGGTGCCGCTGGTACGTTGCAAGCCCCACACCAGCGCAACCGGGCCGATCACCGCGCCAAAGGCGGCCATGGCCAGCAGCCTTGGCAGGTCGCTGCGTTGCAAGCGCGCCTCTGTCTCAGCCGACTGCCTGATCAGAAAAGCAAGCAAGGCGGCGCCGCCATACAGCAGCGCTGCGGTGGAAAAAGCGCCCAGGCCTGCGCCAAAAAATTGCACCAGCGGTGTGCTGACCCCAAACAGCAAGGCTGCCAGCAGAGCCAGCAAGCCACCTTTTAAAGCCGGTGCGCGCTTAGCGCTCAACATCGCAAGGCCCGTTTTCGTTGCGCTGAAGAGCCTGATGCTGCTGCCCGGCAAGCCATGCATGCACCATCTGCTCAGCGGGATCGAGCGCTGCGGCAACCACCGGGCTGAGCCCCAGCCCCAGCGCTTCGTACGCGGCCGGTTCACAGCCAATGACTGCGACCACAGGCGGCAGGCGCCCCAAATGCTCCAACAGGGTCAAGGCGCGGATTGGGGTGGCGTAATGGGTGTCGGCAAAATAGTCGCGCAAGGCGTGCGGGGTCAGGTCAGAGAGATCCGGTAGCACGGGCTGCAGCAGGCGCACTTCCCCCGGCGCGGTGCCGCTCTGGTGCGCGTCGAGCAGCAACACCGCGTCATAGCCGCCCATCAGTTCCTGCACGATGCTCATGCCGCCGATTCCGGTTTCCATCACCTTGACACCCGGCGCAAGAACTTGCCTGGCCAAGCGCCAGGCGAGTTCGACGCCAAAGCCGTCATCGCCATGCAGCACGTTGCCCACGCCAACAATCAGTATCTTCGGGTGCGGCTTAGCATCGCTCATTGCGTCAAAAACTCGGCAGGCTGGGTGTGAAATCCATGTCCAGCCCGACCAGCACTTTGCCGTTGGGCTCTTGCTTCACCGAGAAGCAATCCAAGGTGTCGGTGTGGCCGATGCGGCTGCCCTGGCGCACATCGTAATAACAGCCCGAGTGATTGGGGCAGGCCAGGGTGTAGCCGCTCAAAGTGGCGCCTTTGAGCGAAGAGCCGTCCTGGGCGCAACGAGACGCCAGAGCAAACAACCGGTCGATATGGCGAACCAGCAAAATCGGCAAACCGTCCACGTCGAACTCACGCGCCGAATGCCGTGCCAGTTCGTCACCGGGCTGCAATACCGGCACCCAATGCGGATAACGCGGCCTGGCGGCCGGTGATGTGTCTATCGCCCTGATCGGAATGGTGGGGAAACGGTGTTTTACTTTGTCCTGTGCAGGCTCGTTGCTTTGGGCGGGCAGCAAGTCGTAGAGATCCATCAAGGTGTGGATGGCCGGGTCGGACACCACCTTTTCTAGCACACCCTCCTTGAACAAGCGCACCAGCCTGCGCAAGGCCTCGCGGTGGATGGCATCAACGCCCTGCAGCAACTCGAATACAGCCGTCTTCACGTTGCCCGCCGGCAACTCTTCCATAGCCTGAATTTGCCGGTTGACGTCGTCGAGCAGGCGATCCCACTCGTCGTTGGACATGAAGTCAATCAGGTTCTGCAAATCTTCCGGGGCTGGCGCAGAACTGCTTTGGCTGGTCATCAGATGGGGAAGGAGTTGCGAGTCAGTGCAGAACGCATTCGTCACCGCATTGGGAGTGGTCGTCACCGTCGCAGCAGCCGGCATCACACTCGCCATGGCCTTGCTTCTGGAAGTCGGAAAAACTCTCCACAAACAGTTGCCCCGCTTTTTTCTTGCCGCCTGTTGTGAACCGGAATGCGCCATCCAGCAAAGGTGCGGATTCCAGGTCCCCCAAATCGGCCAACTCCTGCAAAGCGGCTTGAATATCGCCCACCGGGCGGTTCAAAAACGGCCCCAGAAGCTTGGGTGTGTAAATATCACCCAAGCCTTCACCCTGAAACCAGTAGCAAATCTGCAGCACTTCTTCACGCTGGATGAGCCGGTCCAGCGCGCTTTCTTTGGGGGTCGGGTCGCGGACCTCAAGCATGCCTGTCATCTGAGTTTGCAGCACTGCGTTCATTGCAATTGCTCCTGGTTGTTCGAGCCTTGTAAATACGGGCCTCCGTGCGTGAAATCATACTGGCATACCGTCGCGACCGGGATCAATTTGCCTGAGTCGAGGGAAAGCGTCTCCTCGGCCGCAGCGGCGCCTTCAAGCGCGGCGCGGCGGGTGGCTGCCACAATGCGCTCCACCCATCCAAGATTGGCTGGTGTCAAGGCCTGCTCTCCGATCACCCGATTTTTTGCGGCTTCGGGGCCAGCTAGCTGGCTTGCCTCAATCTCGGCCAGAACCAGATCGCCCAGGCAACTTTCAGGCAACTGCACTTCCACACTGAACAACTGATCGGGCCAGACGCCGAAATGGGCGCCAATGACCAGCAAATTGTCCACGCTGATGACGCCCGTCACCGCCTCAAACACGCGGCGCTGCACGGCCAGCGTGTCCTGCACCCGCCCAGTCCAGCGCCTGCAGGTCACGGTGCCTGGTGCCAGCCCACGGTCACCGGCACCGATGAGCACGACACGGTCAAACTTTTCACCAGTGGCCTGCAAATCTTGCACGATGGCAATCGGGCCCCAATTCATTTCGCGGATCTCCACCTGCGCGGGCCAAGGGCCAGCCCGCAGGCGTGCCATCAATTCGGGGCCAAGCACGTAGCCGCGAACAAACTGGCAGTAGCCAACCAGGCCGATGACAGTACGCGCCATGTTCCCTTTCTGCGCCGCCGTTTAAATGCCGCAGGCGCAGGTGGTGACTTCGCGCGTGATGACGCGGTCAGAGCCTTCAACCATGACGTGCGTGGTGCAAGGCATGCAGGGGTCAAAACTGCGGATGGCGCGCAGGATGTCAATGCCTTTGAAATTGGTCTCGTCTTTGTAGTTCTCCACCAGCACTGTGTTGAGCACCGCCTGTTCGTAAGCCCCGGACTCCCCCCAAGGTGTCTTTGGGCAGGCGTTGACAGTGGACGGCGTGCAGATCTGGTAGTTGGCCAGCAGGCCATCTTCAATGACGCACCAGTGGGCCAGAAAGCCGCGCCCAGCGCCCCAGAAACCGACGCCAATCTGGCGGCCTTTGGGGGGGATCACAAAGGGCGTGTGAACCTTGGTTTCGCCGCGCTTTTGCAGGTCCATCGCACGCACCCAGTTTTCCATTGTGACCATCAGGTTGAACCCAACGGCATAAGCGCGCGCGCGGTTGCGCTCAAACGCGTTCCAGACCTTAGGGACTTTCCACTCCAGCTTCATGGCCGGCAGCTTGCCGCCTTTGGGAATATTGAGCTTGAGGCTGTGTCCGGTGGATTGCACATATTCGCTGGGTGGCAGCTTTTGCGCCAGCGCCGAGATATAGACCCGTGAATACGCGCCTGCCTCGAATGTGTGGCGATCCCAAGTGGGTGTGGTTGACCAGCTATAGCGTTCTTTCCAGTTTTGCGCACCTGGGCGAGGTATGGTGGTCTTGTTCCAGGGGTGGTTGGGACTCAAAGGCGCGCCCAAGGGGTCGGTTTTGAATGGATAGTCGTGCCACTGATCGTAGTAGGAGTGCTCTACAAACTCTTCCAGACCTACGTTCAGGTCGCGCAGCTTGGTGGTGACCAGTTTGCCGTTCACCACTGCACCGGGCGTGGACCAGCGATGCTCGCCCCATTCATTGCAGTTGGCATAACTGGCGTCGTAATGGTCTTCGTGGTCCCACTGGCCGAAGTCAACCATGGTGGCAGGCAGTTCACCGCAATGGATGTAATCGGGGTTGCAGGCATACATGAAGTCGTAGACGTCGTCCCAGATGCCAATGCACTTTTTGCAATAGTCAAAGAACGGACTGAGCTTGACGTAGAACTCATTGAAGGTGCTGGGCGTCAGCGTGGTGGTCACGCCACCGGGAATGATGGTCTCAGGATGCGGGTACTTGCCACCCAGCAGAACATAGGCTTCGCGCGCCACGCGGGTCATCTCCAGCGCTTCCAGGTACAGCTTGCCGGTCAGCGGGTTCAAGTCGGTCATGATCGCGCCGATGGTGGCATAGCCATGCATGTGCGCAAACTTGGCGGGCGCTGTTACAGCCATTTCCCACACTTCGGGGTTGGTGTCGCGCACCAGGGCTTCAGAAAAATCCGGCCCCGCCAATACAAACAGATGCAGCGGGTTGTCGTAGAGGTATTCGCAGCTCAGCAGCAGGTTGCGGATCAGGATGCCCAGGGGCGGCGGTTTGATGTCCAGCGCCATCTCGATCGCCAGGGCCGAAGCGGTGGAGTGCACGCCGCCACACACGCCGCAGGCGCGGGAACTGATGAAAGCCGCATCGCGCGGGTCGCGCCCGCGCAAAATGACTTCGTAGCCGCGAAACAGCGTTGCCATAGAATTGGTGTCAATCACCGTGCGCTGTTTCAGGTCGACCGTGCTGTGAAAGGCCAGGGCGCCCGCCACCCGCGTCACAGGGTCGAAATTGAAATCACGCAACTGGCCGTTTTTACCGGCGATCTCCTTGAGTTTTTTGTCCCGTTCGTCGAGCGACTGCGTGGTGTAGGCATAGGGGTCAGCCACGCCGGCGATCAAATGCGCATTGCCATGTTCGTCAAACTCTATGGGCAAATTCTTAAAGCACATGGGTCGTTCCTTTGGGTCGTTCTGAATGATTCTGAATAGTTCGGCCGATGATGCGCTATTTGCCCTGGGCCACCTTGACAATTGCCGCGAGGTCCCCGTTGACTGCCAGCAGACCTGTCAGGAGGGCCGACAGGCCTCCGTTGATGGCGCGCACATGGTCGCCCAGAGGCTGGGTGTTGTCACGCACGGCGACCAGCCCGCCTGCCAACCGGGCCAAGCTGTTCCTGGCACCCCACAAAGCGACAATGATGCCCAGCAGGTAGGCCACCAGCACCAGCACCACGGCCGCCGCGACGGCCAACGTCAGGTACAACAACAATGCGGTCATGATGCGCTCCCGCGGGCTGCGCGTTGTGATAAAACCGTGGCAATGGTGGCCGTATGTTGCTTGATGCTGCCCGCCGTGCTGACCATGCCGCCGGCGACGCTGATGGTGTCTTTCAAGGCGCTGATCGAACTGGTGTTGCTGGCAATGCCAACGCCCGCCTGCAGCATTTCATCCAGGTAACGGCGGATCGACATCGCAGCGCGGAGTGTGCGATGCAGCAAGGCGATGGCCAGCGGCACGATCACCACAATGACAACCAGCAATACAAGCATCCAGATGGCGTATACCGCCATGGGCAGCGTCAGAGAGAGATTCACTGGATTCATGGTTCAGGCCTCCTGTTTGGTGACGGCTTTGATGGCACCCACCAGGTGTTGGTCCACCAGGCCCAGCCCCCCGGCAATTTGCGACAGGCCTGCGTTGACCTGTAGCACCTGGGGCGTCAAGTGGCTGGTTTCTTTTTCA
>JANNEZ010000305.1:0-2683 GCA_031379255.1 Rhodoferax sp.
TCCTCACCTACGTGGGCGAGGGCGAGGTGACCAACGACCCCATGACCACCTTCGGCGGCTACGGCGTGGTGCGTGTGCCGCAGCTGTGGGGCGCGGCCAGGCCCGCGCGGCCAAAGGTGCAAGCCAATGTCGGCGCAGCGCCGCCCACGCGGCTGGGCAAAGATGCGTTGCTGAGTTTTGACGTGGCTGTGACGCTCGATGGCGAGGCCCTGAGCAGTGCCGAGGTGCAAGCGATGCTTGCCGGAAACGATGGCCTGCAGCTGGTGCGCGGGCGCTGGATAGAGGTTGATCGCGGCCGTCTGGCGCGTGTGTTGCAGCGTTTCGAAGGCATCGGAAAATCCGCAAACGATGGCCTGCCGTTTTCGGATGCGATGCGGCTGATGGCGGGCGCGTCGCTCGAAGAAGGCCTGGACCCAAGCGATGCCGATTGGACTGAACTAGCAGCCGGCCCCTGGCTGGCTGACACCTTGCAGGGCCTGCGCCAGCCCGAGGGTTTGGCCCGCGTCAGCCCCGGCAAGTTGTTGCACGCCACTTTGCGCCCCTACCAAGAGGCGGGTGTGCGCTGGCTCTACCTGCTCACGCGCCTGGGGCTGGGCGCCTGTTTGGCCGACGACATGGGCCTGGGCAAGACGATTCAAGTGCTGGCCTTGCTGCTGGTGTTGAAGCAGGAGCAGGAGCAAGCGCGTTCAAAAGGGGTTCCGAGCCTGCTGGTGGCGCCCGCGTCGCTCTTGGCCAACTGGGCGGCCGAGGCCGAGCGGTTCGCGCCCAGCCTGCGTGTGCGGGTGGTTCATCCCTCCGCCATGCCTGCCGCCTTGATGCGCACACTGGCCGCTTCAGATTTTGACAATCTGGATCTGGTCATCACCAGTTATGGCAGCTTGCTTCGGGCGCCGGCGCTGGAGAATGCCCAGTGGCAATTGGCGGTAATCGATGAAGCCCAAGCCATCAAGAATCCCGGCGCGAAGCAAACCCGCCAGGTCAAAAAACTCAAAGCCAACAGCCGCATCGCGTTGACCGGCACGCCAGTGGAAAATCGTTTGTCAGATTTGTGGTCGATTTTTGATTTCACGCATCCGGGCTTGCTCGGCAACGCCACGGTGTTCGGCAAATACAGCAAGCGCTTGGCGCAAGGCGGGCAATTTGGCCCCTTGCGTGCGCTGGTGCAGCCGTATATCCTGCGCCGTTTGAAGAGCGACAAACGCGTCATCAACGATTTGCCGGACAAAACCGAAGTCAAGGCCTGGTGCCATTTGAGCCCAGTGCAGGCTGCCATGTACCAGCGCGCCGTGCAGGAGCTGGCAGTGGCGCTCAATGGCGCAGAAGGCATGGGCCGAAGGGGCGTGGTGTTGGGTTTTTTGATGCGTTTCAAACAGATCTGCAACCATCCGTCGCAGTGGCTGGGCGACGGCGCTTGGGCGCCAGCCGACAGCGGCAAGTTCGCCCGTCTGCGCGAGTTGGTCGAAGTGATTGCCGCCAAGCAGGAAAAGCTGCTGGTGTTCACCCAGTTCCGCGAAACCACGCAACCGCTGGCGGCGTTTCTGGGCAGCATCTTTGGGCGCGATGGCTTGGTGCTGCATGGCGGCACACCGGTGGCCAAACGCCGCGACCTGGTTCAACAATTTCAGGACGACGAGTTGACGCCGTTTTTTGTGCTTTCACTCAAAGCCGGCGGCGCGGGCTTGAATCTCACAGCCGCTTCCCACGTGATTCATTTTGACCGCTGGTGGAACCCGGCTGTTGAGAACCAGGCCACAGACCGCGCCTACCGCATCGGGCAGAAAAAGAACGTTTTGGTGCACAAGTTTGTCTGCCGTGGCACGGTGGAAGACCGCATCGACGCGCTGATTGAATCCAAGCAGCAGTTGGTCAAAGAGGTGCTCGAAGGTGGGGCAGAATTGCTGCTGACCGAGATGGGCGACCGCGAGCTGCTTGACTTGGTCAAGCTCGATATTCACGCGCTCCAATCTGACTGAGGATTTTTATGGGCTTTTATGGATACGGCTGGCCGGCGTATGTCTCGGCCGCGTCGCGCCAAAGGACGGCACAAACCGCCGCCGCCAAAGCCAAAAAAGCGGGAAAAAACTATTCACCGATCGAACCGCATCGCGGCGCCATTGCCAAAACGGTATGGGGCCAGGCCTGGTGCGACAACCTTGAAGCCTTCAGCGACTATGCAAACCGCCTGCCCAGGGGTGCCAGATACGTGCGCAATGGCTCGGTGATTGATCTGCAAATCGCACCCGGCAAGGTCAGCGCCCAGGTGATGGGCTCCCACCTGTACACAGTGGAGGTGGCCATCAAACCCGTCGCCGCGCCCAAATGGACGGCGATTTGCAAAGACTGCGCAGGCTCCATCGACTCGCTGGTTGAACTGCTTCAAGGCAAACTCTCTGGGGCGGTCATGCAACGCATCAGCACACCGGTGACGGGTTTGTTCCCCTCACCGACAGAAATCGATTTTGATTGCAGTTGCCCCGACTGGGCCGGTATGTGCAAACACATCGCGGCGGTGATGTATGGCGTGGGCAAACGCCTGGACGCCCAACCCGAGCTCCTGTTTGGCCTGCGCGGGGTGGATGCCAAAGACCTGGTGACGCAAGCGGGCGCTGGCCTTAAGGTACCGGTCAAGGGTAAAAAGTCAGCCAAGGTTTTGGATGAGGCGATGCTCGGGGATGTGTTTGGG
>JANNEZ010000337.1:0-5450 GCA_031379255.1 Rhodoferax sp.
CTGGCACCACGGGCGTCTGGTTGGTGCTGTGGCGCACCGCAACCAGCGGCAGCAGGCCTGCGTCCGCCTTGATCGGCACACCCAACGCAATCAGGCGCGGCTTCAGAGCTTGATACAAAGCCGTCACCCCGTCGTCATTGAAACGTGCGGCCATGGTGCCAAACACCGGCATCTGGTCAGCCGGGGTGGTCCAGGCTTCCTTGTTGCGCTGCACCTGTTTGGCGACGTCGCGCAGCGCATCAAGCGAGCCCTTGCGGTCAAACTTGTTGATGGCCACAAACTCGGCAAAGTCCAGCATGTCGATTTTTTCAAGCTGGCTGGCAGCGCCGAACTCGGGTGTCATCACATACAGCGGCACATCCACGTGCGGCACGATGGCAGCGTCGCCCTGGCCAATGCCGGAGGTCTCGACCACGATCAAGTCAAAACCGGCGACCTTGCAGGCGGCGATCACGTCAGGCAAGGCCTGGCTGATTTCGCTGCCGAAGTCGCGGGTGGCCAGGCTGCGCATGAAAACCCGGGGGCCTTTGCCCCAGGGCGAGATGGCATTCATGCGGATGCGGTCGCCCAACAGCGCGCCGCCGCTTTTGCGGCGTGACGGATCAATCGAGATCACCGCCACGCGCAATGCGTCGTCCTGGTCCAGCCGCAGGCGGCGGATCAACTCGTCGGTCAACGAAGACTTGCCGGCGCCGCCCGTTCCCGTGACACCGACTACGGCCACCTTCCTGGTCGCGGCTTGCGTACGAATGGCAGATGCCAGTGTTTTGTTTTCCTTGTCGCTTTCGATGGCCGTGATGAGCTGCGCCAGCGCACGCCAGCTCGCTTCCGTGTGGCCCTGAATCGCTTCGATTGCCTTTGGCGCATAGCCCGACAGATCCTTGTCGCACATCATGACCATCTCACCGATCATGCCCTGCAGGCCCATGCGCTGACCGTCTTCCGGGCTGAAAATCCGCGCTACACCGTAAGTCTGCAACTCGCGAATCTCCGGCGGCACAATCACGCCGCCACCACCGCCAAACACCTGGATGTGCTCCCCGCCGCGCTCGCGCAGCAGATCCACCATGTATTTGAAATACTCCACGTGCCCGCCCTGGTAAGAGCTGATGGCAATGCCCTGCGCGTCTTCCTGCAGCGCGGCAGTGACCACCTCCTCCACGCTGCGGTTGTGCCCCAGGTGGATCACCTCCGCGCCCATGCCCTGCAGAATGCGGCGCATGATGTTGATGGCCGCGTCAAGCCCCTCAAACACGCTGCCCGCCGTGACGAACCGCACCTTATTCGATGGGCGGTAATTGGCCAGGGCTTTGAAATCGGCAGAAAGGTTGGTCATGGCTGGGGAGCCTCCAGGGGCGGTCAATATCGGTACAAAGCGCCAATTTTCCGTCAGGCTGCGGAGTTGACGTTTACGTAAACGTCAATCATAACGCAATTGCCCGGTTCAGGGCTGTTTTTAAGGCCGCATCCGGTATGGAACCTGTGCGCCCGCACGCGCCTGCTCGCCCGTGCGGATCGACGCCACCGCCTGCAGCACGTTGGGAATCGCGGCCACCATGGTTTCAATCGCCCGGCTGATGAATGCATGGTCAAAACCCAAAGGTACATCACCCGCCACGCAGCCCTCTATCGTCACAACACGCCCCTGCACCGTCGCCCACAGCGAAGAATTGACCAAAGGAGAGTGGGTATAGAGCTGCGCAGGCCTGAGCGCCGCTTTGAGCGCCGCCGCGATGTCGGCGTCATACGCATAAGCGTTGGGCTTGTCACACCTGCCCGCCAGCCAGCAACTCGTGCCCTTCTCCGCCCGCCAGTGCGCCTGCGCAGCCTGCTCGTCGGCGGTGATAAACGGGCCCAGCGGCACCGGGCAGCTTTGGACAACCGATGTGAACTGGAAGAAAGGGTCGTTGAAGCGGTTTTGCAGGTCGCTGGCCGCAGGTTGCGCGGGCGCTTGGGCAAAACTTGCCAGATTAGCGCCAAGGGTCAGCAAGGCCGCAATGCAGAGTTTGAAGAGGTTCCCCATGGTAAACGGGAGAGTTTAAGGTTTTGCAGAACTGTGCAATTCGGAATAATATTTGCTATATAATAAATAGCAAATAATTGATGTAAAACGAGACCTAAAGGCAGAATTTTCTTAAACTTTCTGCACTTGGAGCGTTTTGAACCCAATCGAACCCAATTTGGGTATTATAGGGGCACTGCAAACACCAAAACACTGGAATCCATGATCACGATGACAACACGCAAACCGAGCCACCCCGGTGCCATCCTGCGCAAGGACGTCATGCCGCATTTCGGCTTGACTGCCACCAGGTTTGCCCGCAGCCTGGGCATCTCGCGCCAAACCCTGCATGCTGTTTTGTCAGAATGCAGCGGCGTTTCGGCTGAAATGGCATTGCGGCTAGGAGCAAGTCTTGGGAATGGCACCGACTTGTGGCTGGACATGCAATCCAGATACGATTTGTGGCAAACGCAGTCTAAGTTGAGCAAGGTGCTTCGAAAATGAGGCGGATTGAGCCGCCGGCTCCTCCTTGAATGTGGCTTGTCGCAGCGCCTTGTATTTGCCAAGATTCACGGCGGCGCAGTCGGCCCCTTTTCTTTTCCCACTGACAAGCAGGCAAATTGCCGGGGCTCTAGTGCTTTAGGGCTATGTTGAGTAAGCTCTGCCTAAGCTGTTAGACGGAGCTTATTCAGAGTAGCCCTAGGGTCTCCCGGTTCCTGTTCGAGGTTCTTGCGCAGAAATGTTTAGCCTACGATGGAATATTCTCGCGAAGTCTACACCGTCGGTCCTTTGACGAAGCTTGCGCGCCAGGAGCATGGAGGCCCCGCCTGGCGCACGCAGCGCGACGATTTTCGCGTCAGGATGCATTGCGCCAAACATTTTGAACTCGTCGAAGATTCCCTCCATACCGCCGATGAATATGCCTGCTTCGAACTTCCCGCTGAACATCGCACGACGCATCCGTTTCAGGCTCTCTTGCTGGTCATTACCTACGGCAGGTACGTAATTGACGTTCTTGAACCTTAGGTTCTCTTCAGGGAAAACATCCTTGAAGAATCTGCTCTGATAGAGCGTCACTGCCGATGCATATTGCACCCCCAAGCTCTCGCACACCGCCCAGACCATCGGCGTGATGGCGGGGTGGCCACCCCAGATGATCGTGCGTCGACCAAGGCAGACGGTGAGCAACTCTCTGACTGCAAACTGGATCAGGAACGGATTGGCGGATTCAAAGAAATTTCCACGACCTGGGACAGGAACGCTTGCCGAAAGAAAGATTCGTCCCATCTCAAGCCTCCCATCCGCCGAAATCCCACGCGGCATCCGTCATCCTGACCCACCGGGCACCCTTGACTTTGTTCTTCAGCCAGTCCATGTGCTGCAGCCACGAGGGCATGATTCCAAGATGATCAAAGACGATAGCGGAATCAGTTGCACCCGCTCGATCCAATGCACCTTGCAAAGTGACGGCGGTGGGCACCCCCAGCGTTGGCTGCACGATCAACTTTCGGCCGGAGCGCAGGGTGATCTGCATTGCGCGGTTTGCATCAACGCCGTCGACTCTGCCCTGCACCTTGGCAATCGCATCCTGCACAGCATTCACGATGCTCTGATGACGTGTTGCATGGGCGAGGCTGCGAAAGTCCTCAAGGTTGTCGCATATTCGCGCCAACGCGCTGGTAGAGAGCGTCTGATCCGCCTCGAATTCAGTCGAAATTAGTTCCACCAAGCTGGAAGTTCCGGTGATTATGGAAGGTGTGAAATCTGGCCATTGAACGCGCAAGACACCGATGCCCTTGGCCAATGCGCGCCCGTACTCAGCCGCCGTCCAGCGGCTGTCGAAATACGCAGGTGTATCCAACATGAGAAGAACATCGACATCGCACAGGTTGTGCCAAAGGCTCTCCTGAAAGTCGACGCCAGCATCAATCTTGTGAGTGTCGAGAAATACCTCGTAGTGCCTCGCCGACAGCTCCGCAAACAACTGAATTGCTACTGGCGTCGCGTCTTTTCGACGGTAGCTCAGAAACACGCGTCGCTGCCTCGGCAACAGCCCCAAACACTCAAGCAGTGACGCGAACACTCTGTCGGAACCATGGTCCTTATAGAAGACGCAATTCAAACCGACCAAGGAAGGGGGAATCTCTTTGCTGACGTTATTGGCACGAGAGGCAACAGGCAAGATTGGGATATTACCGGTATCGACTACTGATCCGACGTCGAACTCAATTGAAAGCTTTCCCCCAAAGAAGATGGCTGCAGCCGAGCACTTTGAGTCTGGTCGAAAGGAAGTGGGAGCGACTGACAATTCGATGTCGATGCCGGGCCTGAGATTGAAGCGAACCTCCACTTCCTCAAGGTAGCTCCTCAATGCCTTCAACTGGGCCACGGTTGGCGACCCGAGGACTGCAATTCGATAGAGTGCCATGACGTGTGCGATCAGTATGCGTTGCGGATCTGGACGGCCTCTTCGATCCAGCCGCTCAGATTCTGCTTGATGTAGTCATACGCCAGCTTGCTGTCGGTGTAGGGCGGATCGTATGTTTTTACGATCGAGGAGAGACTGGCGTCGCCGCGCTACATCTTTATGTGCCCAAATGGGTTCGACCCCTTTCTGCTCTGGCTCTGTGTGGCATCTTTCAGGTCGTGGATATGTATGCCCACAACACCCTTTTTCGAATTCCAGGACTTGTGGATCTCGTAGTCGACCCATTTGCGCTTTGCGGTGTCACTGCCTATCAGGACAACAGTGCAGGTTCGGCCGCTCATCTGGCCATCAATCCACCGTTCGATTGCGGCGTCTCCACCTCTCTTCACCGTCTCCCAATCATTGTCAGTCGCAGCTTGGTTGCCGTCTACTGCGCCGATGTTCCGAACCTGAGAGGCACGCCAGTTGTCGGGAATATATTGAAAACTATAGAAGACTCGTCTCGTCATGTTTCCCCCTATGGCTGCGGTCAACATGCACTCGCAAGTTTGCCGCGATTCGATGAACTAGGCGCGAGTGCATTTTCAATGCCGACGCCACGGGCGTGTCTTCCTATTTGCCCGCCGCTTTTGCGGCCTCTTCAATGCGTTTCCCGAGTGCCTCATAGTCGACGTATTTGTAGACCTTGAAGCCATTTTCAGAAAGCAACTTCGGTGTTGCGCCCGGCTCGTCTACGTTCTGACTGCTATCTTTGAGATGGTGAATCTGAATTCCAACGAGTCCGTTGCCGCGCGCGATAGATTTCTCAATCTCGTAGTTGATGAACTTGCGATTTGAGGTTTGATTGCCGATGAAGACAACAGTCACTGTCGTGTTGTATAACGAATAGCGTTTATCCGCCGCCGAGTGATGTCAGCAAAGGCGCACGACCTCAAACGCGGCGGATAAACCTTGTTGGACTGAACCGCCACCTCGAAGGCGAGCGCTCTGGCGATATAGGGGTTTGTAAGCTTGGCGTGC
>JANNEZ010000358.1:0-10247 GCA_031379255.1 Rhodoferax sp.
GACGGCTTTTTCCCCTATGGCAGTTACGACCTGCTCGACACCTTTGCACTGGGCGTTCAGGTCGGCCATTTGAGCCCGGCAGACGCCTGGCTGCCAGCGGTATCCACACGCCCCGCCCTGGCCATGAGTCTGCCCTGGGACGGCAGGATCGCCGCAGGGTGTCCGGCGGATTTGATTGTGCTGGCGGCTCGCGACCCCTACGAATTGATCACCTCCGCCGGACGGCAGCGCCGTGTCATCCGTGGCGGTGAGTTTCTGGAAACGAACCCATGAGCGCATTGCGACAATTTCAATCGGACATCGCGGGTATTGATTGCGTGACCGACACCGCCTACGTGGCCGACAAATCGCGCGACTACTTCTGGTACAGCCCCATCCTCAAGGCGCAGCTGGACGGAAAAACCGGCGACATCGTGGTCAAGCCTAAGACCGAGGCCGAGGTCATCCGTGTTGCGGCCGCCTGCGCCAAACACCGGCTCAAGATCACGGTGCGCGGCGGTGGCACCGGTAACTATGGCCAATGTGTGCCGCTGCAGGGCGGTGTGGTCCTGGACATCACGGCACTGAACCGGGTGTTGGCCATTGAGCCCGGACACGTTCGGTGCGAAGCCGGCATCCTGATCGCCGACCTCGATCGCGCCGTGCGGGCCGAACAGGTCGTGCCCGGTGGCCAGGAGATCCTGATGTTCCCCAGCACGCGCGACATGGCCACCATCGGCGGCTTCATTGCAGGTGGTTACGCGGGCGCGGGCAGCGTGCGCAACGGTATTTTGAAAGACGCTGGCAACGTCACGATGATCCGCGTCGTCACGCTGGAAGAAACACCGCGCATCATTGAACTGCTGGATGCAGACATCCAGAAGGTGCACCACGCCTATGGCACCAATGGCGTCATCACGGCGCTCACGCTCAGCCTCAAACCTGCGGTGGACTGGGTGCACCACATTGCCCTGTTTGACAGTTACGGCGACGCGCTTCGCTTTGGCTGCGAGGCGACCGAAGCCATTGGCACGAGCCTGGACGCGTTCCTCATCACTGCGGTGGAGCGGCGCATTGCCCCCTACTACGAAAGCGAGTTTGGCGCGCGTTTTCCTTCGACCAAAGACGCTGTGTTTTCCATGGTGCATCCCGGTACCCTGTCCGCGTGGCGCGCGCTGATGGCTCGCCACGGCGGCTTTGAGACCATGGCCTTGACCGAGTCCGAACTAAAAACTCAGGGACTTTTCCCGGCTTTTGAATGCGCCTACAACCACACCACCTTGATGGCGCTGAAAATGGACAAAAGCTGGACCAATCTGCAAACCGTTGCCGCCTGGACGCCGGGAACGGGCATTGACGTTGCACTGGTGCAGAAACAAATGGCGCGCTGGGGCGATGAGGTTTTGATGCACCACGAGTTTGGCCGCCAATACGGCGGTTGCGTGGCGTTTGGCCTGCCGCTGGTCAGTTTCTTTGACAAGGCGCGTTTGTATGAAATCGTTCACGAATTCGAAGCCGATGGCTGCCTAGTGTTCGACAACCACGTCTACACCATTGAAGACGGCGGCATGAAGGAGATCGACCCGGCGCAGATCGATTTCAAGAAAATTGCCGACCCGCATGGCTTGATGAACCCCGGCAAAACGCGTGGGTGGCTGCCAGCCTATGAAAAACCCTAAGGAAACCATGGCACGGTTCATGCAAACATCGGGATTGTCAAATTTCCCAACTTTCCATTCCCCTTTGGAGACCCGAAATGAACCACCCATTTGCCGCAACCGCGGTGGCTGCTTGCGCACTCCTGGCAGGAGCCACTTCCGCACTGGCCCAGGAAAAGATAGTCTTCGGCACCAACTGGAAAGCCCAAGCCGGACATGGCGGGTTTTACCAGGCGGTGGCCGACGGCACCTACAAACGAATGGGCCTGGATGTTGAAATCCAGCAAGGTGGTCCCCAGGCCAACAACCGACCCCTGTTGGCGGTTGGAAAAATTGATTTCCTGATGGCCGGCAATTTGCTGCTGAGCTTCGACAACGTCAAGAACGGCGTACCCACCACGGTTGTCGCAGCCATTTTCCAGAAGGATCCTCAGGCCATTTTTGCGCATCCGGGCCAGGGTTACGAGAAATTTGGCGACCTCACCAAGGCGCCGGTGGCCTTCATCAGCAAAGACGGCCAGTTCAGCTTCTGGCAGTGGATGAAGGCTGAACACGGATTCAAGGATGAAAACCTCAAGCCCTACGTGTTCAACGTGGGCCCCTTCCTGGCGGACAAAAAATCAGTGCAGCAGGGTTACAGCATCAGCGAGCCGATCAGCATCAAGGCGCAGGCCGGGTTTGACCCGGTCGTGCACCTGCTGGCGGACAACGGCTTCAGCACCTACAGCACTACCATCGAGACCCGCGCCGAGTTGGTGCGCACCAAGCCGGATGTGGTTCAAAAATTTGTCGATGCGTCGCTGATTGGCTGGAACAACTACCTCTACGGCGACAACAAGGCGGCCAATGAGCTGATCAAGAAAGCCAACCCCGAAGCCACTGACGCGGGCATCGCAGGCAGCATTGAACTGATGAAAAAACTCGGCATTGTCGACAGCGGCGATGCTTTGCAAAACGGCATTGGCAGCATGAACACGGCACGCATCAAGGATTTCTACGACAAAATGGTCAAGGCCGGCTTGTACAAGGCGGGCGATGTTGATTTGAGCAAAGTGGCGACGACCCAGTTTGTGAACAAAAAAGTGGGCCTGGATGTCAAGCAAAAGCTCGGCGGCAAGTGATGGCGATTGGGGTTTGGCACTCGCGCGAAATGGCCTGATTTGAAAACCGTTGTCGTTTATTGCCACCCTACCCCGGAAAGTTTCAATGGCGCGCTGTATGGCGCGGCGGTGTCCACCCTCCAGGCGAGTGGCCATCCGCTTCGTTGCTTCGACCTGTACGCTGAGGGCTTTCAGCCCGTTTTGAGCCGTGAGGAACGTGCGGCGTACCTCTCGGATCCGGCGTTCATTGAATCAAGTGTGAAGGCCCATACCGACGCGCTCAAGTGGGCCGAGCATCTGGTGTTTGTGTTTCCAATCTGGTTTTACGGCCCACCGGCCATGCTCAAGGGGTGGCTCGAGCGCGTTTGGCTGCCAGGCGTGGCCTTCTTGCCGCCGCCCGAAAAAGGTGCCGTGGCAGTGCCAGGCCTGCGCCACATCAAGCGGCTCACAGTCATCACCCACGGCGGCTCACCCTGGTGGTGGCTCAAGGTGATTGGCGATCCGGCGCGCAAACTCTTCACACGCGGCCTGCGCGCCTTGATGGCCAAAAACTGCAAAACCACCTGGTTGCAGTTGCACAATATGAACAACGTCACGCGTGCAGATTGCGAATCGTTCATTCTAAAAGTGCAAAACACACTGAAGGCAATGTGAAGGCAGGCCAAGCATGGCAAACAGAAAGTCACCCTCCCCGACCACCGGCCAGCCGTTGGCGAATTACCTGGCCTCCAAACGGGTCGGCAACACGCTTTATCTGAGCGGGGTGATTGCCGTGGATCCCGCCTCGCGCAGGGTTGTAAGCCGTTATGACGACCTGCCGCAACACGCTGCGGCGGAATTGCGGGCATTGGGCTACGCCACTGGCCAAATGAGTGTGGATGTGTTTGAAGCACCGGCTGTGGCCCAAAGCTGGTTTGTGATGAACCGCATTCGCGACATTGTCCAGGCCGAGGGCGGTCAGATGAAGGATGTCTTCAAGCTGGTCCAGTATTTCCGGGACTTGCGCCACTACCCGGCCTACAACCGGGTACGCGGGCTATTTTGCCCGGAACCCGTGGTCAGCACCGTGGTTGAAATCAGCCGGGTGTTGCCCAACGACGAGGTGCTGGTTGAAGTCGAAGCCACGGCCTGGTTTGTTGGCACCGCTCCATAGATCCAGGACGCCGCCCCTTGAATTCGGGTCAATTCGACCATAATTGAGGGTTGCCTGCTGCGCGACCCTGCGTGCGGGCCCTTGTTCCGCGCAGGCAGTTTTCAAACACCCGATTTTTCAAACGATTTTCAGCTCCCCGATCCCCATGACCAAACAAACCCTTAATTTCCAGGCCGAAGTGGCCCAACTACTGCACCTCGTAACCCATTCGCTGTATTCGAACAAAGAGATTTTTCTGCGCGAGCTGATCTCCAATGCCTCGGACGCCTGCGACAAGCTGCGGTATGAAGCCATCAACAACACCGGGCTGTACGAAGACGCGCCGAATCTCGAAGTGCGCGTCTCGTTCGACAAAGATGCCAAAACGCTGATGATCACCGACAACGGCATCGGCCTCACAGAGCAGGAAGCGATTGACAACCTGGGCACCATCGCCAAGAGCGGCACCAAGGAGTTTGTCAGCAAGCTCAGCGGCGACCAGAAGTCTGATTCGCAACTCATCGGCCAGTTTGGCGTGGGCTTTTACTCCGGCTTTATCGTGGCCGACAAGATCACCGTTGAATCGCGCCGCGCAGGCGCCCCGGCTGCAGAAGGCGTGCGTTGGGTCAGCGACGGTGGCGCTGGAACTTTGGGAAATGGCGGCGGCGCGTTTGAAGTCGAACAGATCACGCGCGAAAAACGCGGCACCAGCGTGATCCTGCACCTGCGCGATGACGTGGCCGACGACTACACCAGCCAGTGGAAAGTCAAAGGCATCATCAACAAATATTCCGACCACATCAGCCTGCCGATTCTGATGGAAAAAGAAGAGTGGAAAGACGGCGATTTGATCGACCCGAAGGATGACACGCAGGCTCCAAAATCGGGCCGCCAACCTGGTGGCATGGTCAAAACCGGCGAATGGGAAACCGTCAACAAAGCCAGCGCCATCTGGACACGACCCAAAAAAGACATCACCGCCGAGCAATACGACGAGTTTTACAAAGCCATCAGCCACGACTTCGAGGCCCCGCTGGCCCACACCCACAACCGCGTGGAAGGCAGCACCGAATACACCCAGTTGCTGTACATCCCGGGCAAAGCGCCGTTCGATTTGTACAACCGTGAAACCAAAGCCGGCATCAAGCTGTACGTGAAACGCGTTTTCATCATGGACGACGCCGAGGCGCTGCTGCCAACCTACCTGCGTTTCGTCAAAGGGGTGGTTGACTCGGCCGACTTGCCACTGAACGTGAGCCGTGAGCTCTTGCAGGAAAGCCGCGACGTCAAGGCCATCCGCGAAGGTTGCACCAAACGTGTGTTGTCGATGCTGGAAGATCTGGCGAAGAATGACAAAGCTGCCGAACCAGCCAAGGACGCGGACGGCAAGGAAATCATCGATGTCCTGAGCGAAGAAGACAAAGCCGCAGCCGAAGCGGCTGAAGGTAAATACACGAAGTTTTACGCCGAGTTCGGCGCCGTCCTGAAAGAGGGCATGGGCGAAGACTCCGGCAACAAGGAACGCATCGCCAAACTGCTGCGTTTTGCGTCATCCACCACCGACACCACCACGGTCAGTTTTGCCGATTACAAAGCCCGCATGAAAGAAGGCCAGGAGGCGATCTATTACATCACCGCCGACAACGCCGCCGCCGCCAAAAACAGCCCGCAGCTCGAAGTCTTCAAGAAAAAAGGCATCGAAGTGCTGCTGATGACCGACCGTGTGGACGAGTGGGCGCTGAACTACCTGCACGATTTTGACGGCACGCCGCTGCAATCGGTCGCCAAAGGCGCGGTCGATCTGGGCAAGCTACAAGACGAAGCTGAAAAGAAAGCCGCTGAAGAAGCGGCCGAAACCTTCAAGCCCCTTCTGGCCAAGCTGAAGGAAGCGCTGAAAGACAAAGCCGAAGACGTGCGTGTGACCACCCGCCTGGTCGACTCACCGGCCTGCCTGGTGGTGCAAGACCATGGCATGAGCACACAAATGGCACGTCTGTTGAAACAGGCAGGCCAACAGGCGCCGGACGTGAAGCCGGTGTTGGAAGTCAATGCCGAACACGCCTTGGTCAAGAAGCTCGACGGCTCCGTGCACTTCAACGACCTTGCCCACATCCTGTTTGACCAAGCGCTGCTGGCAGAGGGTGGTTTGCCGGCCGATCCGGCGGCTTATGTGAAGCGGGTGAATGCGTTGCTGGTGTAAGGACAGCCGTTCGGGCTGAGCCTGTCGAAGCCCTTTGTGGAGCCTGTCCCCAGTTCCACCGCCCCGCCGACAGGGCAATGCGCATGCGGTTTTGGAAGGGAAACACTCGCGCTTGCGAAAAATGCGTGCCCAATGTGACATGAAGGGTGGTCGCGGCATTTTTTGAGGTGCTCCATCACCGTCACCGCGACGCCTTCCCTTCCAAAGCCCGGTCGCATTTCCCTATCCGCGCTCAGCGTGCCCGAGTAGCCAGTCAACATGGCAGTCGCTCATCACTTCCAAATCTCGCACAATTTCCGGCATATTGCCGTACAATTGCAAGGCAATTTTTTTGCAATTGATCGGAGTCCATCATGTCCGCTGTCCTATCCACCGCCCGCTTGGAAGCCCGCATCAGCGCCGACCTGCATGCCATGCTTAAACGCGCTGCGGGCATGCAAGGGCGCACCGTCACGGATTTTGTTGTCGCGGCTGTCCAGCAGGCAGCGCAGCAGGCGATTGAGCAGGCCGATGTTGTTCGTTTGAGCATGGCAGACCAGACCGCATTTGCAAACGCATTGATCAAACCACCCAAACCGAATGCCGCGTTGAAACGCGCGTTTGTCAGGCATCGTCAGTTGATTCAAAACGATTCAGTGTGACCAGGCCGTGGCGCAACCTTCGTATCGCATTCAATTGCTTGACACGACGCTGGACCGTTCCAATTTTTGCAGTGGTTCCGAACCCTTGGATCGTTATTTCCACCAGCAGGTAACCCAAGACACCCGCCGCCGCATCACCTCCTGCTTTGTGGCGCTCGACAATCAGCAACACATCGTCGGTTTCTACACACTGGCATCCTGCGGTGTTGTATTGAGTGATTTGCCCGAATCCATCGCCAAAAAACTACCGCGTTATCCATCGGTGCCCGCCGTCAGAATGGGCCGATTGGCGGTAGATCAAACCGCCCAGGGAAAAGGCCTCGGCGCCGCCTTGTTGGTTGACGCACTCGAACGTGCCAGCAGGGCCGAAATTGCGGCGTTTGCGCTGGTTGTCGATGCCAAAGACCAAGCCGCCTGCGACTTTTACCGCCACTACGGTTTTATGGCTTTTGCCAATGCACCGATGTCTCTGTTTTTGCCGTTGGCGACGGTTAAAGCTATTTCGCCGCCGTAACCCTAAGCTTGGTCTGCTCTGCATTGCTCTGTGTGCAATGCAGCCACCGCGCCGACAGGGCAATGCGCATGCGGTTTTGAAAGGGAAACACTCGCGCTTACGAAAAATGCGTGCGACACGGTGGTCGCGGCATTTTTTGAGGCGCACCACCACCAGCTACCGCGACGCCTTCCCATCCAAAGCCCGGTCGCATTTCCCTATCTGCGCTCAGCGTGCCGGAATGAGCCTGCAGTAAACCCCAAACACATCAGCTAGCCAATTTAGAGGCTGCGCTTGCGCGTATTGGCGGTGCTTGTCGAGCTAGGGCACTTGCCAGCGTCGGCCAGGCAGCTTGCGCGGCGGGTGTCGTGAAACCGGTTGAGGCCAACGGCACAAACAGCCATTCACCCGTCATAATTTGCGCATGTACCCGTGCGCCAAGCTTGCAATCCCCTATGTCGCTGACCAGCCTGCCTTCTGGGCGGCGCTTCAGTCCAACAAGGTTAAGCCGCATAGGGCAGCGATGTCAGTACCTCAACCAGCCGGGAAAGTCATCGTGCTCAACGGCACGTCCAGCGCAGGCAAGACAGCGCTCGCAGCGGAGCTTCAGCGAGCAGCCCCGGACCTGCAACTCATTCATGTCCAGCTCGATGCCTTCCGCGCCATGGAACCACCGGGCTACTGGTCAACCGAATACAAGGAACTAGGCCCACTACGATTCGAAGCGCTGTGTCGCGCCATTAACGGTGCGGTGGCTCAGTTCGCCCGCTTCGGCCAAAACGTAATCCTGGACCATGTTCTCACGCCACGGGTCTGCCGGTTTCTGCTGGACGATCTGGCTGGCTACGAGGTGCTTTTCGTCAAGGTCATGTGTAGTCTCGAAGCGTTGGAGCTTCGAGAAGCACAGCGCGGTGATAGAGCGCCTGGACTCGCAAAATCTCAACTTGAGTCTGTGCATGCAGCCTGTAGCTACGACCGCGAGGTCAACACGACCTCCGAGTCGCCGGCGGAACTGGCGCGCAGCCTCGCCGTCTGGCTTCGCACGAACCCCGCCACATCGGCCTTTCACCGAATGCAGCGCGCGCATGCTGCCTAACTCGAACGTTCTTCACTAATTTCACCTTCAGCTGCCGACTTTCCATGTTGGGTTTGATTTCGCGCCAATAGCCAAACAGTCCAGCTACGAAAGAATTTCCATGACATCTCTCTCCCCCAACGCCAAGCTCGTTTCTGAAATTTTCGACCAGGTCGCCAAGGGCAATGGCGCACCGTTCTGGGAGGCGTGCCATGACAACCTTGTCTGGCGCACCATCGGTGAAGGTTCCTGGAGCGGTGAATTCACCGGCAAACAAACGATCATCGACGAGATCTTCCGCCCTCTGAATCGCGTGCTCGTCGAGCGCGCCACCATCCCTACTCGGGTGATAGATGGCGGTGACGTCATTGTTGTGCAGGCCAAAGGCAAAAACCTCACCCATGACGGCCAGCGCTACGACAACGACTATGTCTTTGTCATTCACTTCAAAGACGGCAAGATCATTCGATACGAAGAGTATTGCGATACAGATCTCATCGCCCGCGTCCTGCCCGACCGTATCGCGGCCAAGTCAGTGCAAAAACCCGCCTGAATACACGGGGCCGGTAATCGCCTTGCCCTGTTGGCGCGGGGTCGACCTGGGAACAGGCTTCAACAAGCTCAGCCCGAACGGACAAACATCATTTACGCAATTCCACCCGCAGCCTGCTGACCCCCAGAGCCCCAGCTACGAATCGGGAATTTGATTCCACCCCGGAACACTCACGGCATACCGCGTGGCCTTGCCGACCCCCGTGACTTCCAGCAGACTCCAGCCTTGCAGTTGCGATAAATCGCGCGTCGCCGTGGGTTTGGAGGCCCCGGTCATCTTGCTGTATTTCTGGGTCGTCATGCCGCCCAGAAAACCGCCATCGCCAGCTTCCAGCAAACGCGCCAGAACCTTGCGCTGGCGTGGGTTGATTCCGTGTTCACCTGCTCTTTGCCAGAACGCCGTTTTTTGCATGGCTGTGCGTACGTCCTGCTGCGAACGTACGCAGCCTGCGGTAAAGGTCTGGACAAACCACAACACCCATGGCGTAATGTCCAGGCTGCCTCGCTGGGCTGCGCTCAAGGCGTTGTAGTAGGCGGGGCGTGATTCCTGCAGTTGCCGTGCCAGGCCAAACACGCGGACTGCCGCGCCCACATCCTGCGCCAGTGCAAGATCAGCAACGGCCCGCCCTATGCGGCCATTGCCATCCTCAAACGGATGTATGGTTTCAAACCAAAGGTGCGCCACAGCGGCCCGAACCAGGCCACCCATGCGTGGCTGCGGTGTTGCCATGGCCTTGCCGGAAAGTACGGGCGAGTCGAACCAGGCCAAAAACGCCTGCATTTTCGAGGGTACATCAGCCGATGCAGGTGCTTGGAAATGCACCACTTCACGCCCCGGCAAGCCACTCACAATCTGCATGTCGTCGGCATGGCTGCGGTAGCGCCCCACGGCAATGCGCCGAATGCCTGCAAACCCATCGATGGTGCTGCCTGCAAACAGGGCAGCCTGCCAACGCCGCAGCCGGTCTTCTGTCAAAGGCATCCGGAAATTGCGGCTAGCGTCGTCCATCATGTCCACCAAACCATCGACATGACGGTCAACTTGGGCACTGAGGGTGGGCACATCGGACAAACCCATGCGCCGTGCCACGGAGGAACGAACCGCAGCCAGATCAAGCTGATCGCCTTCAATGGCTGCTGTAGCCAGCGTCTCGCGCACCCAGATGTCTCGGCCCACTTCCACCGCCTGCGGCAGGCCAATCGCCTCCAGCAGCCCCAGCAAACGCCCTTGCTCCAGCCGCGCCTGGTGCAGCGCATCACCCAGCAAGGTGTCCTGCACGGTCAGCGCAGGCCAGCCGGTTTGCTGCCAGATATAAAGCGGGGGTTGGAAAGCCATGAGCCGCATTTTACCAAATACGGCTCAACCTTTGAGCCGTATTTGGTAAAATGCGGCTCACACAGCGACTTCGCTGCCCCA
>JANNEZ010000379.1:0-7149 GCA_031379255.1 Rhodoferax sp.
TTATGGATGCGCTGGAGGCTGCTTTATGACTTCGCTGCGCTCAATGACCTCGCTGCGCATTGATGACCTCGCTTCGCTTCGATGACAAATGACAGATGACCCCAGTCATGGCGCGAAGCGCCGTCATTGAAGCGTAGCGAAGTCCTAGCGCGAAGCGAGGTCATTGAGCGCAGCGAAGTCATAAAGCAGCTTCCAACGCATCGATAAACAGCGCCGGCACGTCGCAGCCGGTCTGGTCGTGGATTTCCTGAAAACATGTCGGGCTGGTCACGTTGATCTCGGTCAGCGAGTCGCCAATGATGTCCAGCCCCACCAGCAGCAGGCCGCGCGCGAACAAGATGGGCCCGAGCGCTTCGGCGATCTCGCGGTCGCGCGCGCTTAAGAGCTGGGCCACCCCTTTGCCGCCGGCCGCCAGGTTGCCGCGCACTTCGCCACCCTGCGGAATCCGCGCCAGGCAATACGGCACTGGTTGGCCGCCAATCACCAACACGCGTTTGTCGCCTTCTGAAATGGCGGGCAAAAACTTCTGCACCATGATGGTCTCCAACCCGTCCTGGTTCAGGGTTTCCATGATCGCGCCGAGGTTCAGGCCGTCGTCCTTCACGCGGAAGATGCCCATGCCGCCCATGCCGTCCAGCGGCTTGAGGATGATGTCGCGGTGCAAGGCGTGGAACGCGCGGATTTCATCGGGCGCGCGGGTCACCAGGGTCGGGCCAATGAACTGCGGAAATTCGAGAATCGCCAGTTTTTCGGGGTGGTCGCGCAGCGCCAGCGGTTGGTTGAACACTTTCGCGCCCTCGCGTTCGGCCTGGCTGAGCAGGTGCGTGGCGTAAAAATACTCACTGTCAAAGGGCGGGTCTTTGCGCATCACGACGGCGCCAAAGTCTTTCAGCGCGCTGCGCGCGGTGGCGGTGGTCTGGTACCACTTGGCTGGATCGCCAGTGAGTGTGATGGCCTGCACGCCGGCCTGCACCAGCCCGCCCTGCTGCCACGAGATGGCGCGTTGTTCGCAGGCAAAAATGGCGTGGCCGCGCCGCTGGGCCTCGCGCATCATCGAAAACGTGGTGTCTTTGTGGATCTTGAACGAATCAAGCGGATCGGCGATGAAAAGCAGGTTCATATTTCAATCTTGGAGCCGAGTTCAACCACCGCGTTGTTGGGCAGCTTCAGGAAGTCGGCCGCCGCGCTGGCGTTGTGGTGCATCTGGGCAAAGAGTTTCTCGCGCCATGCCGCCATGCCGTGCCCCATGGTCGGGATGACCGTGTCGCGCGAGAGGAAATAACTCGTCGTCATGTCTTCAAACTCGCAGCCACGGCCGCGGATCGCCTGCAGGGCTTTGGGCAGGTTGAGGTCGTTCATGAAGCCGTAATTCACCATCACCTGCCAGCAGTGGTGGCCCAGCGGCTCGATCTGCACGCGTTTGTCCAGGCCAATCCAGGGCACCTCGTGGTTTTTCACGGTGACAAACAGGTTGTGTTCGTGCAGCACCTTGTTGTGTTTGAGGTTGTGCAACAGCGCGTTGGGCACGGTGCCGGCCTCTGAGGTCAAAAACACCGCCGTGCCATCCACCCGTGTCGGCGGGCTCACAAACACGGCTTCGAGGAAACCGGGCAGGTCGATGGCGTCGGAACGCAGCTTTTCCGACAGCAGGTGCCGGCCCTCTTTCCAGGTCATCATCAGCATGAAGATGACGCCGCCAATCGCCAGCGGGAACCAGCCGCCGTCGAACAGCTTGAGCAGGTTGGAGGCCCAAAACGCCAGGTCCACAACGAAGAAGAAGCCGGTCGCCGCAATGCACAGGGCAATCGGGTACTTCCAGTGGTAACGGATGACGAAAAAAGTCAGGATGGTGGTGATGAGCATGTCGGTGCACACGGCGATGCCGTATGCGGCGGCCAGATTGCTGGACGATTTGAACATCACCACAGCCAGCACGATGGTCACAAACAGGCCCCAATTGACGAACGGGATGTAGATTTGCCCAGCTTCCTTGACACTGGTGTGCTGGATTTGCAGGCGCGGCAGATAACCGAGCTGGATGACCTGTTTGGTCACCGAAAACGCGCCGGATATCAGCGCCTGCGAGGCGATCACGGTGGCCATGGTGGCCAGTATCACCAGCGGCACCAGCGCCCAGTCCGGCGCCATCAGGTAGAAGGGGTTTTTCACCGCCGCCGGGTTTGTCAGCAGCAGCGCGCCCTGTCCAAAATAATTGAGCGTGAGCGCGGGCATCACCACCGAGAACCAGGCCAGCCGGATCGGTTTTTTGCCGAAATGGCCCATATCGGCATACAAGGCCTCACCCCCGGTCACACACAACACCACCGCCCCCAGGATGATGAAGGTGGTGCCCGGCTGCAGCCACATGAAACGCAGCGCGTAGTAGGGGTTGAGCGCGGTCAGAATGGCCGGGTTGGCCGCGA
This sequence comes from Rhodoferax sp., assembly GCA_031379255.1. GTDB lineage: Bacteria > Pseudomonadota > Gammaproteobacteria > Burkholderiales > Burkholderiaceae_C > JANYCG01. The sequence goes on from JANNEZ010000379.1 coordinate 2,424, forward strand.
TATGAACCACGCCCAAGAGGGCGATGACGGCAAACCAGACCACCGTGATCGGCCCGAAAAATTTGCCGATGCCCGCCGTGCCCCGTTTTTGCACGGCAAACAGGCCAAACAAAATGACCAGCGTCAAGGGTATGACGAATTGCTTGAACGCCGGCGAGATCACCTCCAGGCCCTCCACCGCCGAGAGCACCGAAATGGCCGGGGTGATGACACCGTCGCCGTAAAACAGGCAGGTGCCGAAGATGCCGATGATCAACAACACCCGGCGCAGCCGCGGGCTGCCCTTGACCGCCTGGGATGCCAGCGCCAGCATCGCCACCAGGCCGCCCTCGCCGTTGTTGTCGGCGCGCAGCACCAGGGCCACGTATTTGATGGAGACGATGACCGTCAATGTCCAGAAGAAGATGGACAGGATGCCGTAGACGTTGTCGGCTGTGAGCGCGACGTGGCCGGATCCGAAGACCTCCTTGACGGCATACAGCACACTGGTGCCGATGTCGCCGTAAACCACGCCAATGGCGCCCAGCGTTAGCGCCGCGAGAGACGATTTCGATGCTGACACGAGTTCATCCGGTCTTCGCCCGTTCAGTCAAAGGGGCCGGATTCCATTCCATGAGGGAAGGCTATTGTGCGCCTCTTGCTACATCCGGCAACGCGGGCGATGACTCTAGAAACCGCAATATGAAATTATGTTGCGCTGCAACAACTAGGCGAAAAGTTCGGCTTCGGGGTCGGTGGCTTCCATCTCGTAACTGGCCGCCACCAGCGCGAGGCGGCCGATCACGCCGTACATGTAAAACCGGTTGGGAGCGCTGGCACCCGGCTTCAAACCGGGCTGGGGCAAGTGCGCGCTCTCGGCGAAGGCCAAAGGGACAAACCGCGAGCCCGGTGTGTTGAGGCTTTCGTCGACACCGCGTTCGGCGTGAATGCGGTAGACCCCGCCGACCACGTAACGGTCCATCATGTAGACCACCGGCTCGGCCACGGCCGAGTTCATGCGTTCGTTGGTCAAGACGCCCTCCTGCACGCACAGCGCATTCGGGCCACCCGGCAGCGTCGCCAGCGGGCCGGCTTGGGTGAGTTCGCGCGCGTCGCGCAACATCAACAAGGCCGGGTTGCCATTGGCGGAATTGCGGTCGTGGTCGGACTTGACCACCACAAAGGGCCGCTCCTGGATGCCGTATTCCTTGTATTTGCGGCGGATTTTGCCCAGCACCGAATCGACGTGGCTGGCCAGCTCGTCCACACCCGCCGGTTTGGCAAGGTCCAGCGCCTCGCATTTTTCAAACAGCGGGTTGATGAGCCAGGAGTCGACCCCGATCAGCTTGCCAAAACGTTTGGCGACTTCTTCGTAGCTGCGCAAATGGTTGCTCTTGCGCCGCACCGTCCCGCCGGCATGCAGGGGCGGCAGCAAATACTGCTCGTGGATGTCTTCCAGAATGCCGGGCAGGCCATCGGCCAGGTCGTTGTTGAGCAGGATCGTGCAGGGGTCGAAATCTTTCAAGCCCAGGCGCCCGTGCCCCCCGTTTTTTTTGCGGATGACCGGCTCGAGCAGGACCGATTGGCCGTCTGGCAGGGCGATGGTGGTGGGTTTCTTGATGTCCGGGCTGATCGAACCAACCCGCACATTGAGCCCGGCCATGCGAAAGATGTGCTGCAGCCGCGCGACGTTGGCGAGGTAGAAGGTGCAACGCGCCTGGTTCTCGGGAATCAGCAGCAGGTTGCGCGCCTCCGGGCAGATTTTTTCGATGGCCGCCATCGCCGCCTGCACCGCCAGCGGCACCATCGCCGGCGCCAGGTTTTGCCAGCCTACGGGAAACAGGTTGGTATTGACCGGGGCAAGTTTGAAGCCGGCGTTGCGGATGTCGACCGAGCTGTAAAACGGCGGCGTGTGCTCCATCCACTCGAGGCGGAACCAGCGCTCGATGGACGACATGGCGTCAAGCACGCGCTGCTCCAACTCATTGATGGGGCCGGTGAGCGCAGTGACGAGGTGGGGAACCATGCAGCCTTCTTTTTCGGGTGTGGGGGTCGGCAAAGCGGGCCGGATCGGGCACGCCCAATCTTTTGACTTTCAGATTCTAGGAGTTGCGGGCGGCGCCGGAAGTTTCAAGGCGGCGCACAAAACCCCAAATTGGGTATGATTGTCGTTAAAACCTTGTATTTAATTAATTTTAAATAATTATTTGTACAATAAATAATCAAATTAACAATTAATTTAATAGCAAACTATTGATATAATTCGTGACTTAATATACATAAATATTATTCTATATTTCATTGAAATAAATATTTCAGCCTCTCTCGACAGTTACCTCAAGTCCGCAATTCGCCATTGCCCAGCACCACGTATTTCAGCGAGGTCAGCCCTTCGATGCCGACCGGCCCGCGGGCGTGGAACTTGTCGGTTGAGATGCCGATTTCAGCGCCCAGGCCAAATTCAAAACCATCGGCAAACCGCGTGCTGGCGTTGACCATCACGCTGGCGGAATCGACTTCGCGCAAAAACGCCTGCGCGTGCATGTGGTCGCGGGTGACGATCGCGTCGGTGTGGTGCGAGGAGTATTTATTGATGTGCCAGATCGCCTCCTGCACGCCCGCCACCACCTTGATGCTGATGACCGCGGCCAGGTACTCCTCGTACCAGTCCTGCTCGCTGGCGGTCTGAAGGTTGGCTCCCGGCAGCGTGCCGGCGTCTTCCAGCGCCCGCAGCATTTCCAGCGCCTCGGCGTCGCAGCGCATCTCAACGCCTTTGCTGGCAAAGATGGCCGCGATTCTGGGCAGGAATTCGCCCGCCACACTGCGCGCCACGAGCAAGCCTTCCATCGCGTTGCAGGGGCTGTATTTGTTGGTTTTGGCGTTGTCGGCCACGGCCACGGCCATGTCCATGTCACACGGGTCGTCCACGTAGACATGGCAATTGCCATCGAGGTGTTTGATGACCGGCACCTTGGCGTCTTTGCTGATGCGCTCAATCAGGCCCTTGCCGCCGCGCGGGATGATCACGTCCACGTACTGCGGCATGGCGATGAGCTGGCCCACCGCTTCGCGGTCGGTGGTTTGCACCAGCTGCACCGCGTCCATCGGCAAGCCGGCCGATTGCAGGGCCAGCTGCACCAGCTCGGCCAGCGCCTTGTTGGACTCGATCGCCTCGGTGCCACCGCGCAAGATACACGCGTTGCCACTTTTAATCGACAGGCCCGCAGCTTCAATCGTCACATTCGGGCGGCTCTCGAAAATCATGCCAAACACGCCAATCGGCACCCGCATCTGGCCGACCTGGATGCCGCTGGGTTGCTGCTTCATGCCGGTGATCTCGCCAATCACATCCGGCATGGCGGCGAGTTGTTCGCAGCCCAGCGCGCAGGTTTCGATGATTTTGGGGCTGAGTTTGAGGCGGTCGACCAGTGGCGCGGCCAGGCCAGCCTGCGTCGCGCGGGTGATGTCTTTGGCGTTTTCGAGCTGCAGGCCCTCGATGTTGGCGCGCAACAGCTCGGCCAGCGTGGTCAGCGCGGTATTTTTGGTCGCCGTCGAGGCCCGGGCCATCAGGGCCGACGCCGCTTTGGCCTGCATGCCCAGCAACTGGGTGTATTCGGCGACGCTGGGACCCGAGGGGTCGCCCCTGGGCGCGAGCACCCCCCCGGAGGGCAACGAAGCACGCGCAGCGGGGAGCGTGGGGGCCTTTTCCGACGGGCCGCCCCGAGAAATAGTCGCCCCCTCGGGGGGCAGCGTACCACGCGCAGCGGGGAGCGTGGGGGCGAGTGTCCTTTGTGCGTTCATGCACCCATTTTCCCCGAAATCACCCGGCGCGGGCCACCGGCGGGCTGCATTCGCGGCACACCATCTGGGCCAGACGGTGCAGCGACTGCCACGGGTTGGCGGGCCAATCGGGCTGCTTCAAACCCTTGACGATGCCATCCACCTGGTGCGCGGCGTGCAGCAGGCGCAACACGGCGGCGTCGCTCAGGCGCGGCAACACCCGTTCAAACAAACGTTCTTTGACGCCCCAGATGCGCTGCTCGCGCAGCGCCATCGGCAAGGGGCGGCCTTGCGACATCGCGTCCTTCACCCGCTTGAGCGCGCGGATGTCCTCGGAAATGGCCCAGTGCACCAGCACCTCCGCCTCACCCTCGGCCTGCAAGCCGTCAAGCATGCGCTGCACCCGCAGCGCCTGCCCGGCCAGCACCGCTTCGGAGAGTTTGAAGACGTCGTAACGCGCCACGTTCAACACCGCGCTTTCCACCTGTTCAAAACTTAGAATGACTGGCGAAGCGGGGAGCGTGGGGGCTCCATCCTCCAGCGCCGACGGGCCGCCCCTAGGCGCGGGCGCCCCCCCGGGGGGCAGCGAACCACGCGCAGCGGGGAGCGTGGGGGCTCCATACAGCAGAACCAGTTTCTGCACCTCCTGGTAGGCCGCCAGCAGGTTGCCTTCAACGCGGTCGGCAAAAAACTGCAAAGTGCGCTGGCCTTCTTCACCTTCGGCCACACGCTGGCCATTGGCCGCCAGGCGCTGGGCGATCCATTGCGGCAAAGCATTGCGCAGCACCGGCTCCACCGCCAGCGTGACGCCGTGGGCCTCCAGCGCGGTGAACCAGCCGCTGGTCTTGCTCATTTTGTCGAGCCGGGGCAACATCACCAGCGTGAGTGTGCTGTCGTTGCCCTGGGCCAGCTCGGCGATCTGTTGCAGGGCGACACTGCCGTCCTTGCCGGGTTTGCCCGATGGAAT
>JANNEZ010000383.1:0-1581 GCA_031379255.1 Rhodoferax sp.
GTTCCATCGCGTGCCGCATCCGGGCCTGCGTCTCGTCGGAGTGGGATTGTTGGGGGCCGCCTTTGTCCGGCTCGCGCTCAACCCCGCGGTGCTGAGCTATCATTCGCGCAGCGCCACGCCGATTCTCAACTGGTACCTCTACACCTATGGCGTCGTGACGATCTGCCTGTTCGTCGGGGCGCGCCTGCTCGCGCCGCCGCGCCATCTGGTTCTGAAGTCCAACGCGCCGCCGCTGCTCGCCGGGCTGGGCACGGTGCTGGCGTTCCTGTTGTTGAACATTGAGATCGCCGATTATTTCAGCCCGCCGGGCGCTACCCTGACGTTTCAATTCCGGGGGAACTTCGCGCGGGACATGACCTACTCGATCGCTTGGGCGCTGTTCGCGCTCGTGTTGCTCGTGGCCGGCATCGCGCGAAAAATCCCCGCGTCGCGTTACGCCGCCCTGGGGTTGTTGAGCGTGACGTTGCTCAAACTGTTTTTTCATGACCTCGCGCATCTCGGCCAGCTTTATCGCATCGGCGCTTTGATTGGTGTGGCCGTGATCGCCATGCTGGCCTCCTTCGCCTACCAACGTTTTTATGCCGCGAGCAATCTGGAGAAACCCGGAAAAGATGAAACGGCTCAATAATAACGCATTCATGTTCTGGTGGGCACAATGCCTTTTCCTGGCTGTGTTGTCTGGTAACATTTCAGTCAGAGCGGCGAACCTGCCTGCCGAGTGGCAACACGCGCAGCGATTTGAAATCGCCACAACCGGCCTCGTGAAGTTGAGCCTGCCGATCGCGACGCTTGATGCCGCCCGCCCCGCGCTCGAAGATTTGCGCCTCTACGATGACGCCGGGAACGAGCTGCCGTATTTCATTCAACACCCCACGCCGGCGGCCCGGCTGATTCAAAGCGCGAAGTCATTCCAGGTATCGCTCAATCCCAGCTCGACCGTCATCACGCTCCAAACCGGACTCGCGCAACCGCTGGACGGCGTCACGCTGGACAGTCCGGCGGCCAGTTTCATCAAGTCGGTGTCGATAGAAACGTCCGCCGATGGCAGACGCTGGGAGGCCGTCGCCCAAGGGCAAGCGATTTTTCGCCAGCCCAACGGGGCGAGCCAGTTGCACCTCGCCTTGCCGCCCGGCGCGCGGGCCTGGTTGCGGTTGACGGTGGACGATCAACGCTCGCAACCGATTCCGTTCACCGGCGCCCGCGTCCATGCTGCTTCTGGGGAAACCGCGCCGAGCGAACCGTTGGCCGTCACCATCACCGAGCGCCACGAAAACCCCGGCGAGACCCGGCTAACGCTCAATCTTGGCGCGGCAAATTTGGACCTTGCGAACCTTGGCATTGAAACATCTGAACCGCTTTTCACCCGGCCGGTGACGCTGGCGGAGCCGCAGGTCCTGACCGATTCGATCGGCGAGCAGACCGTGGCACGGGGCACAATTTACCGCGTGGCGATTGAGGGCCAAACCCCGGCCGCCAACCTGTCCGTGCCGCTGGAAACCCAGGTTCGTTCGCGCCAATTGCTGCTGCTCATTCAAAACCAGGACAGCCCGCCGCTGTCCATCACGGCGGTGCGGGCCGAGC
>JANNEZ010000394.1:0-10131 GCA_031379255.1 Rhodoferax sp.
AAAGGCCGAGAAGGAAGCGAAATCGCAGCGCCAGGCCCAGGTGCAATCGATGCTGGACACACCCTGCCGCGCCAAGATCAAGAACCAGAAAATCATGGTGATGATTGGCGAGGAGCGCAATGGCGCGGTGATGGCCAACCAAACGGGTTACAACACCCACATCAACGCGATCAACGACCGCCTGGCCGGGCTCGGGCTGAAAACCTTCACCCAGGCGCAGATCCGCTCGCAGGTGGCACAGGCGGAAATTGACGCGGTGTTCAAAAATGACCCGGACGCCGCCATCAGCGCTTCCCGGCGGCTGGCGGCCCAGTACATCCTGCGCGGGGTCATTTCGACCAGCGCCCGAAGGAATGCCATCGTCAACGTCAACCAGGTCAGCATCGGCATGGCGTTCACGCTGACCGGCTCCAACGGCCGCATGATCTCCAATACGACCGCAAAGAACGAGAGTTACGCCGGGGCGGATGTCGCCGGCATGGCCATGACCCTGATCAACGAAAGCGCGGAAGACGTGGTGGCCCAGCTTTACAGCGACTACTGCCAGAAGTCGGGCGTCAAGTAGGCGCTCTGGACCGTGCCTTGTTTCATCTACCGTTTCCACTTGAAAGGGGAATCACCATGACAAAAATATCCGCTATGCCTTCCCGCTCCCGCTCCCTCACAGGCGCAGCGCTGGGCGCCGTGCTGGTGTTGGCGGCGCTCGCCGGCCCGGTGTGGGCGCAGCCGACTTTCGGCAACCCGTCACCCACAGCGGGCACGTCAACTTCAGACAAAGCCAATGCAGCGGCTGACCAGGCGGCCTACAAGGAAGTGGAATACACCAACAAGAACAAAAGGGGCCCTGCCCTGGTGGTGATTCCCGGCGAAGTGAAGGCCAGCAGTGCCTCGTTCATCCAGAAGTTTGGCCCCAACAACATCGCCGATTTTGGCGAGATCGAGCTGGGCAATGCCAACTTCACGGTGCTGGAGCGCGCCAACCTGGGCAACCTGCTGCAGGAGATTTCGCTGGCTTACAACCTGGGCGACCAAAATGCCGCGCGCAAGACCATGCAGATGGGCAAGCTCAAAACCACCAAATGGATCGTCAAATTTGACATTCTCAAGGCCGAGCAGATTGCCGAAAACAAAAAAGGTTTTGATGGCCGCGCCGTGGGCGGCTTGCTGGGCATGTTCGGCGGCTTGGGCGGCGCGGTTAGCGGCCAAGTCGCCAGCTCAGTGCAAACGCAGGACTCCACCGGCGTGTGGCTCATCGGCCTGCGCTACAAGATCATGGACGCCAACACCACCGAGCAGGTGGCGCAGGGCTACAAGGAACTGAAGATGGAAGTGGGCGCCGCATCGACCAGCGTGATGGGCATTTCCGAATCTGCGAAAGGCGGCGTCGGGCTGGACACCATGGTGCAACGCCTGGTGCAAACCGCCGTGTGGGACATCGACTCCAAATACAAATAAGGCGCCGACACCATGGCGGGCATGACCAAACTGGGCAAGTACCTGATCCGGCGCGAGCTGGGCAAAGGCGCGATGGGCATTGTGTACGAGGGTTTTGACCCGGTGATCGAGCGCACCGTGGCCATCAAGACCATTCTGCCCTCACAACTCAGCGGCGGCGAGATGACCGACGTGATGGCGCGCTTCAAGCGCGAGGCCCAGGCCGCAGGGCGGCTCAACCACCCGGGCGTGGTGGCGGTTTACGACTACGGCGAGGTCGTCGCCGAAGACGACCACACCATGGTGGCCGCGCCCGCGCTGGCGGCCGGAGAAGCCGCTGGCGGCCCGCGTGTGGCCTTTATCGCCATGGAATACGTCAAAGGCCGGGAACTCAAGGATTATTTCGAGGCCAATGAGCGTTTCCCATTGAAGGAGGTCGAGCGCATCATGGTGGAAATCCTCGATGCGCTGGACCATGCCCATTCCAAGGGTGTCACGCACCGCGACATGAAACCCGCCAACCTGATTTTGCTGGCCGATGGCAAGGTGAAGGTGGCCGATTTCGGCATCGCCCGCATCGAAACCTCCGAGCTCACGCAGGCCGGCACGGTGATGGGCACGCCCTCCTACATGTCGCCCGAGCAGTTCATGGGCCAGACCGTGGATGGCCGCAGCGACCTGTTCTCCTGCGGCGTCATCCTGTACCAGTTTTTGACTGGCGAAAAACCCTTCACCGGCACCACCACCACCATCATGTACAAGGTGTTGCGCGAAGAACCGCTGCCGCCGTCCACGCTGAACCTGGGCTTGCCCCCCGCCTGGGATGCGGTGGTGAACAAGGCCATCGCCAAAAACCCGGCCGACCGCTTCCAGACCGCGCGGGAATTCGCCAGCGCGATCAAGGCGGCGGTAGCCAGCCAGGACCACTCCCAGGCGCGGGCAGCCGCAACCTCCACCGACGACACGGTGGTGAACATGAGCCAGGCATCATCAGCTCGCCCCTTTTCGGCCGCATCGCCTTCTTCAAAAACGGCTCCGGTTTCCGTGCCTGCTCATGCGCCCCTGGCCGAACCCGTGGCGGCGCGGGTGCCGCTTGCAGCCGCTGCCACTGGAGCAAGTGCCAAGCCCCTGCCCACTGGCCTCTTGGTGGGTGGCATTGCGGGTGTGCTGGTGATTGGCGCCGCGGTGGCTTTTGTCATGTCTGGCAAAACCGGTGGCAACAGTGCACCAGGCGCACCCGGCGCCCCGGCCAAAACAGCCGCAGCGGCGCCTGAAACACCGGCTGCCAACGCGCCAGCGGCAACGCCGCCACCCGCTACAGCGGTTGTTGCGGCCGCGCCGGCCCTGGTTGCCACCGAGACACCCACCGAACCTGGCACCCTGATCATCAGCGCCCTGGGTCTGGTCGACCCCAAAGACCCGAAATTCAAGGGTGACACCGGAGCCGCGCAAAACGAAGCGCGCGCCGATGCCTCGCGCCAGTTGATCGACAAGGCCCTGGCCCTGTACATCGACAAAGGTTCCTTGAACAAAAATTACAGTGTGATCGAGCAAAAGTTGCTGTCACACCCGGGCAATTTCATCAAATCGGTGATTCACGAGGGCGCGCCGACCAGCGGCAAAGACGGTTTGATTGAAACCGAAACCCGGGCGGTGGTGAAGATGCGCGACGTGCAGAAGTCTCTCAACCAGCTCTCCAAAGAGGAGCGCATCGACTTCATCCGCAACAATGGCGACCCCAAGGTGTCGATCACCATGTTGATCGCCAATTCCGAAACCGCGCAAGCCTTGCCGCCGGCGCGTTCGGTGCTGGCCGAAAACGTGCTCAAGGAGCGCATCAAGACTTTCGGCTTTCGCGTCTGGTCTGTCGAAGGTGAAGCGCCGACCGGGCCCAAAGCCCAGGTTGCGGATTTCGCCATTCAAGGCGAGGCGAAAGTGAAACAGCTGTCGATGAAGCTGCAGGCTTCAGGGCTGACGGTGTCCAAGACGGTGTTGACCTCCTGGACGCTCAAGGCCATCGACAAATCCAACGGCGAGGAAATCTACCTCAACACCGTGTTGCCCAAGGGCCAGAGTTGGGCCAGCGAGGAGCAGGCGCTGATGGACATCGGCAAGGCGATGGGTGACGAGTTTTCCAAGAACTTCTTCTTGCAGCATTTCAACTTTGGCACCCGGCGCACCAACCTGAACGTCAACGGCCTGCCCGACAAACAAACCGCCAACCTGTTGCTGCGTGAGTTGCGCGGCATCCGCCAGGTGCTGGACGTGCAGTTGACAGCCGACACCGGCAAGTTCCAGCTGCAACTGGCCGAGGGCAGCGCTGCGGACATCCTGCAGGAGGCGGTGTTCAAACCGCTCAACGCAAAACTGGGGCAGACCTGTTTTACGCTGGCGGGTTCCAGCGGCGCGGAGGTCAGCGCCACATTCGCCAGCGCCTGCGCCCAGATGGCCGTGCGGGGCAAATTTGAATCGGGGCCGCCTGCCGGGCTTTTTGATGCGCCGGATTCACGCGGCAAGAGCCTGCTTCGGGCTGTCAAGACCACCTGAACCACTGGTTGGCTCGGGCTGCGCCATTGCATTTGCGCACCCAGGCAGGGCGCGAATTCAGTGGCGAAGTGAAAACTCCACGACTTCGCCGCCTTCGCCGTCTGCGTCCACCGAATGGCCAAACGCGATCTGGCCACTGCCGCGCAACATCACTTCTTCGCGGCGCAGGCTGATTTCAGGCTCGCCCGCAACCGCCACAAAAGTACCGTTGGTGCTTTGGTCGATCAGGAAAAACTTGTCGCGGCGCCGCTCGATGCGCGCGTGCTGGCGCGAGGCCATGCGGTCGGCGATGACGATCTGGCAAGCTGCGTCACGCCCCAACACGATGCCGGCATTGGCCTGCTCAAGCTGCTGCTCCTGTGTGCCGTGTTTAAGCCAGAGAACGACCGGGCGCGCCTTGGCCAGGATCGACGGCGTGGCCATGGTCAACTCATCGGAGGCCTGCCAGATCACTTCGCACACCTCGACGTCGTCTCCTTTGCCCTTGACCGACAGCGCCGCGATCTGCCGAGTGCCGCTTTTGAGCAGGGTTGAAAGCTGGTCCACAGTGGCGCGGGTAGTCATGATCTGCGTGCCCTTGGCCAGGCCCGCCATGCGCGCCGCCAGGTTCACGGTGTCGCCAAACACGTCGTTGTTTTCCTCGATCACCGCACCTGCGTGAAAACCGGCGCGGATGGACCGCTGCACGCCAGAGACGGCGGGCATGGCAGAGATCTTGAGCTGCATGTCCATCGCGGCGAGGCAGCCGCTGTCGGCATCGGGCAACACACACATCACCTCGTCGCCAATGGTCTTGATGACGCGCCCGCCATACTGGACGGTGATCGCCCGCATCAAGGCGATGCATTCGTCAATCATGCGTTTGGCCGCTTCGTCGCCCAGTGTGTCGTACAGCTTGGTGCTGCCCGCAATGTCGGCAAACAACACGGCGAGAAGTTTCGGCGAAGGGGGCGATTCAGTGGGCATGGGTTGAATTCAATCAGGCAACGGGTCAGGGGAGGCGTTTCCATTTTTAACCAAAATCCCTGCCGAAAGAGGAATTTCAGGTGATTATTGACGCACTGCGAATTTATGGAACCCGCAACCACTGACGAGATGCGCTTCCCATGACCTTGAACCTGCGGCGACTGCGTCCTCTGCGGCGCCGCTTCACAGGATGAACCATGTTCGACATTCACCCCTGCCCGCTGCCATCTGGTTCGCTGTTGCATGCCTGCCAGGCCAATGGCGGCTATGCGGATTGCTACCGGACGGATACCGCCGCCACGGTGTCGCACGCCCAGTTTGTCGCCGCGTTCTACAGCACGCCTGTTTTCAAACTTGAGAGGGGCATTTTGAAGTGGCTGGTGGCCAAGCCTTCCACGGATGCCCAGGCGCAGCAGTTGGCGGCGGGATCCCGCGACACATTCGCCGCCTGGCGGGTTGAGAAACGCGCGCCAGACCAGTTGTTGCTGTCTGATTTCCGGGGGCGCACGCGATCCTGGCTGATGGTCGAGCCGATCACTGTGGATGGCAGGCCAGCAACCCGGTTGTATTTTGGGTCGGCCGTGGTTTCGACAATCAGTCGCACAAGCCGAACAAGTGGCAAACCGTCAATGGGACTGGTTTTCCGCGCGTTGCTGGGGTTTCACAAAATTTACTCGCAAGTGCTGCTGGGTGCAGCCAAAGCACGTTTAAATTGAGTTTGAATTTCGTTTATAAAGAATTATAACTAAATTATAGACTAATATTATATATATTTTATTACTAAATATATAGCAATAAATTCAATAAATTCGTGACTTAATTTAGAATTTATACTCTTTTAATAAGTAACAAATAGATATTTAAAACCCTACCGCCTGACCATCCCGTCGCGGATCACTCGCTGCAACATAACCTTCGGCACCCGGCTCCCCCGCGCGCCAGATGAACTGCCCGGCGCCGAAGTCTTGGTAGGAATCGTTGATCACCGCCATCTGATGACCCCGTTCGCGCAAAGCCTGCACGGTGGCGGCGGGCATGCTGTGCTCGACGTTGATCTCAAGGCCCTGGTTGAAGCGCCAGCGCGGGGCGTCACAGGCGGTTTGCGGGCTTTGGGCGAAGTCGAGCATGCGCACCAGGGTTTGCATGTGGCCCTGCGGCTGCATGTTGCCGCCCATCACGCCAAAACTCATCTGCGGCTGGCCGCCTCGGGTGAGGAAGGCCGGAATGATGGTGTGGAACGGCCGCTTGCCTGGCGCCACGACGTTCGGGCTCGCAGCATTCAGACTGAAGCCGTGGCCACGGTTTTGCAGGCTGATGCCAAATGTGGGCTCCACACAGCCCGAGCCAAACCCCATGTAGTTGCTCTGGATGAAGCTGACCATCATGCCGGATTCGTCGGCCGCCGTGAGGTAAATCGTGCCGCCCTTGACCGGGTTGCCGGCACCGAAGGATTGCGCCTTTTGGGGGTCGATCAACTTCGCGCGCGTGGCCAGGTAAGCGTCGTCCAGCATCTGCTCGGGCGTGATTTGCATGGAGCCGGCGTCAGACACATAACGGTGGGTGTCGGCAAAGGCGAGTTTCATGGCTTCAATCTGCAGGTGCTGCACGTCGGCGCCGTCCGGGGCCAGGCCCGCGATGTCAAATTTCTCCAGGATGCCCAGCGCAATCAGCGCGGCAATGCCCTGGCCGTTGGGCGGAATCTCGTGCAGCTCGTAACCCCGGTAACTTCGGGCGATCGGTTTGACCCAGTCACAGCGGTGCGCCGCGAGGTCCTGCAAGGTCATGGCGCCGCCGTTGCCGGCATTGAATTTCGCCAGGGCGCGGGCAATCTCGCCGTGGTAAAACGCTTCGCCTTTGGTTTCGGCAATGGCCCGCAACGCGCGCGCTGCCGCCTTGAACTGAAACAGCTCCCCGACGTTCAGGGCGCGCCCGCGCGGCAAAAAGGCCTGGGCAAAGCCCGGCTGGTTTTTGAGCTCTTCAATTGGTGCCGCCCACTTGCCCTGAACCACGGGCGGCACCAGGTAACCGCGCTCGGCGATGTCGATCGCGGGCGCCAACAGGTCGGCAAACGGCAGCTTGCCAAAACGCCCGCTCAGGGCCACCCAGCTGCCCACCGCGCCGGGCACCGTGACCGAATCAATGCCGCGCTTGGGCGGCGTCTGGGTGTTGTTGCCGTATTTGCGATGGAAATAGTCTGGCGTCCAGGCGGCGGGTGAACGGCCGCTGGCGTTGAGGCCGTGCAGCTCCTGGCCGTCCCACACAATCGCAAACGCGTCGCTGCCCAGGCCGTTGCTCACGGGTTCGCAGACGGTCATCACGGCGGCCGCTGCTATGGCAGCGTCAACCGCATTGCCGCCCTTGTGCAACATCGCCAGCCCTGCCTGCGCGCCCAACGGGTGCGAGGTGGAGACGACGTTGCGGGCAAACAGGGGGATGCGCGGGCTCGGGTAAGGGTTGTGAAAATTGAAATGGGCGGGCGGCAACATGGCAGGTGAACTTGTTCGTGGATTGGGCGGATCAGTCGAGTGTGATCTGGCGCTCGGTGATGATTTTTTTCCATTTGGCGGTGTCGGCCGCGACCATCTGGCCGAACTGTTGCGGGCTCCCCCCCACCGGCTCGATACCGAGTTTGGCCAGCCGGTCTTTGACGTCGACGTCTTGGAGGGTCTGGTTCACCGCAACTTCAATTTTGGCCAGCACTTCGGGCGCGAGGCCCTTGGGGCCGTAGAGCCCAAACCACGTGTTGGACTCGAAACCCGGCAGAATTTCCGACACAGCAGGAAGATCAGGCGCCATGTTGGTGCGTTTGGCAGAAGTCACCGCCAGCGCGCGCAGGCGGCCTTCGCGGGCGTGTGGAAGGCCGGTAGGCAGCGAATCAAAAATCATGTCGACCTTGCCGCTGACCAGATCGGGAATCGCCAGGGCCGTGCCCCGGTAGGGAATATGCACGATGTACAGGCCCATCTGCGCCTTGAAGAGCTCGGCCGTCAGGTGCACGATGGTGCCGTTGCCGCTGGAGGCGTAGTTGAGTTTGCCGGGGTTCTGGCGAGACAGCGCCACCCAATCCTTCAAGGTCTTGGCCGGCGACGAATTGGGCACCAGCATGATGCTGGGCGCATTGCCCACGTGTGAGATGGGTGTGAAATCACGCGCCGCGTCATATGGCATTTTGGGATTGAGCGCGGGCCCGATCGCGTGGGTGCTGGATGTGGCCAACAGCAGGGTGTAGCCGTCTGGCGCGGCCTTGGCCACCAAATCTGAACCTATCGTGCCGCCCGCGCCGGGGCGGTTTTCAACGACCAGGGTCTGCCCCAGCCGTTCGCTCATTTTTTGCGACAACACGCGGGCAAAAATGTCGGTGGCACCGCCTGCGGGAAAGGGCACCACCAGGCGAATGGTTTTGACCGGATAGGCCTGCGACTGGGCGGGCACGGGCGCGAAAGCGCCCATTGCGGTCAGGGCAACCGCGCAAATGTTGACAATTGGGTGGTGGCGTTTCATCGGCTTATTCTCGCAGTCTCGGGAAATCGGAAGTGTCAACAAAAACGGCACCCGAAGGTGCCGCTTTTTTTTAGCAGGCAAGGCCGCCTAAACCTCTTCCACAAACGCCTCTTCGCGTTTGCTCTTGACGGCTGGCAGCAGCACAATCACCACCAGAATGGCAGCAGCAATCAGCAGGCCGGCCGACAAAGGACGGGTGACAAAAACCGACCAGTCACCGCGCGACAACAGCAAGGCCCGCCGCAGGTTCTCCTCCATCATCGGCCCCAGAATGAAGCCCAGCAACAAGGGCGCAGGCTCGGCCCCGATCTTGATGAACCAGTAACCGATCACACCGAAGATGGCCACGAGCCAGATGTCAAAGGTGTTGTTGTTGGTGGAATACACGCCGATGGCGCAGAACAGCACAATCGCCGGAAACAGGAAGCGGTAAGGGACGGTGAGCAGCTTGATCCACATGCCAATGAGTGGCAGGTTCAGGATGATCAACATCGCGTTGCCGATCCACATGGAGGCGATCAAACCCCAGAAAAGCTGCGGGTTGCTGGTCATCACCTGCGGGCCGGGCTGGATGTTGTGGATGGTCATGGCACCCACCATCAGCGCCATCACGGCATTGGGTGGAATGCCCAGAGTGAGCAGGGGAATAAACGAGGTTTGCGCGCCGGCATTGTTGGCCGACTCAGGACCCGCGACGCCACGGATGTTGCCTTTGCCAAACGGAATTTCGCCCGGCTTTAGTTTCACTTTTTTCTCAATCGTATAAGCGGCAAACGCCGCCAGCAAAGCGCCACCACCGGGCAAGATGCCCAACAGCGAGCCCAGGGCCGTCCCCCTCAACATGGCCGGCGCCATGTGTTTGAAGTCTTCCTTGGTGGGCATCAAACCCGTGACCTTGCCGACAAACACGACACGTTCGTCGGCGTGTTTGCCCAAGTTGCTGATGATTTCGCCGTAACCGAACACACCCATGGCGATGGTGATGAAACCAATGCCGTCGGTCAACTCGGGGATGTCAAAACTGAAGCGTGCCACGCCAGAGTTCACGTCGGTGCCCACCAGGCCCAGCAACAAGCCTAGCAAAATCATGCCGATGGCCTTGAGCAAGGAGCCAGACGCCAGCACCACGGCGCCAATCAAACCCAGAATCATCAGTGAGAAATATTCAGCCGGACCGAATTTGAAAGCCAATTCGGTCAACGGTGGCGCAAATGCGGCCAAGATCAAAGTGCCCACGGAGCCAGCGAAGAACGAGCCTATACCTGCCGCCGCCAGCGCAGGCCCCGCTCGGCCCTGTTTGGCCATTTGGTGGCCGTCAATCACCGTCACGACGGACGACGCTTCTCCCGGCAAATTCACCAAAATGGCGGTGGTAGAGCCGCCGTACTGCGCGCCGTAATAAATGCCTGCCAGCATGATCAAGGCCGCAATGGGAGGCAAGGCATAGGTGGCCGGCAGCAACATTGCAATGGTCGCCACCGGGCCGATGCCGGGCAACACGCCAATCAGGGTGCCCAACAGGCAGCCAATGAAGGCGTACATCAGGTTTTGCGCTGTGAACGCAACGCCAAAACCGAGCGACAGGTTATTGAGCAATTCCATGTGAAGTTTTCCTTAACCTGTGATGAACGTTGGCCACACCGGGAACTGCAGCTTCAGCAGAACGATGAAAGCGAGGTAACT
>JANNEZ010000411.1:0-2561 GCA_031379255.1 Rhodoferax sp.
CAAAGAGCGGCTTTTGAACGCCTATTTTGTCGAAGGGCGTTTCATCGGCAGCCTGGACGTGCTGGTCGAGATTGCCGTGGCCGCCGGGCTCGACGGCGATGCGGTGCGCCGCCATTTGAGCGACCCGGCCACGCGCGAAGCGGTCTCTCAGGCCGATGCGCAGGCGCGCCGCATGGGCATCAGCGGAGTGCCGTTTTTCATCTTCAACCAGAAGGTGGCCGTCTCGGGCGCGCAAGACCCCCTGGCGCTGCTGAAGGCGATGCAACAGGCGGTCGCTGAGGTTCAGACAGCCTGAAGGCGGCGGGGCGGCTATTGATCGGCAATGAGGCGCCGCCCCATGCTGACCACGTCGTCCTGCGCATAACCAATGGCTTTGTAAAACGCGATCACCGGCGCGTTGGCGCTGCGGATCTGCAGGTTGACCTTGGGGCAGCCGCGCTCTGAAAGCAGCCGCTCGACTTCCCGCATCAAGGTGCGGGCATACGACTGCCTTTGGCGGGCCGGTGACACCGCCAGGTAGTTCACCCAACCGCGGTGGCCGTCGTACCCGGCCATCACACTGGCCATCAGCTCACCCTGCACCGTGCCGACCAAAAAAAGCTCGGGCTGCACTTGCAGCTTGCGGGCGATGTCTTTGGCCGGGTCATTCCAGGGGCGGGTCAAGGCGCAGGCCTGCCACAGCTTGATGACAGCGTCCTGATCCTGCGGCTGGTAAGTGCGGATTTGCATGCGGCGACCACGATATCACGGCGGCGTGCGCCGGTTAAAGTCTGAGGGTGAGCGCGCGCAAAACTTCCCTGGACACCCTGGCGGTCGGCCTGTTGGTGGCGTTTTGCCTGTACAACGGCTTTCAGCAGGTGCTGGTGAAAGCCACGGTGGGCGAAGTGCCGCCAGTGTTTCAGGCCTCCCTGCGTTTCATCGGCGCAACCGCGCTGCTGGCCGTGTGGTGCCGCTGGCGTGGCATTGCGCTGCTGCGGGCCGGCGACCCGCTGCCCGCCGGGCTGGCAGCGGGTTTTTTGTTTGCGGCCGAATTCGCCTGCATTTACATCGGCTTGAATTTCACCAGCGCCTCGCGCATGACGCTTTTCCTCTACACCGCGCCGTTTTGGGTGGCGGTGTTTTTGCCGATGCTGGTGAAGTCCGAACGTTTGTTCTGGCTGCAATGGCTCGGCCTGGTGCTGGCGTTTGTAGGTGTGGTGGTGGCCATGGCCGACCGCATGTTGGCCCATGGCGCCGCAGCGGTGCCGCCGCAGCAGTGGATTGGCGATGCGCTGGCCATCCTGGCCGGCATGTTCTGGGGCCTGACCACGGTGGTGATCCGAAGCACGCGCCTGGCAACGATCCCAACAGAAAAAATGCTTTTCTACCAGTTGTTTTTCTCCGCCGTGAGCCTGCCATTCCTGTCGCTGGCGCTGGGCGAGCCCTGGAACTGGCGCTTCAGCCCGTTTGCCGCCACTTCGCTGGCGATCCAAACCGTGTTGGGCGCGTTTCTGAGCTTCCTGGCCTGGATGTGGATGCTCGGGCGTTATCCGGCCACCAAAATGTCGGCCTTCGTGTTCCTCACACCGATCTTTGCCTTGGCCATTGGCGCCGGGTGGCTGGGCGAGCCAGTCACCGTGAGCCTGGTCGCGGCGCTGGCCATGGTGGCGCTGGGGATCGTGCTGGTGAGCCGCAAACCTCCGGCCTAATCAATATCAGGCGAACACCTCATCAACCAGGTCGCGCTGGGAGTCCGGCAGGGAAGCCTTGCTCGAGGCCGAGTTGTTTTTGTAGGTAGCCCAATTCGGGACATACTCGTCTGCCTGATTTCCCCAAGTCGTCCAGCCGGGACGCGAGCCCCGAGCAAACATTTCGAGGAACGGCCCGGAACTGCAAGACTCAACAATGTCGTAAAACTCGTCGGGCTTACGGGAATGCTCCCGCTTTTGCGTCTTCAGGATATTGACTTGGCTGCGCCCAGGCGCGAGTGTGCGGGCGTTTTTGCCGCGAACGCCAAACAAGACCAATTCAGTGGTGTTCCGAAAATAAAACCCCACGCCGCGTCCATCAGGGCCGCCATCCTTGCGGATCTTGTGCCAAACGATATTGGACTTGTACTGAAACCCCCAAGCAGCAAGCACAGCCAAGCCATCGGGCAGCAGCGCATTTGGAACCCACAGGTAGAGGTGGCAAGTATCGGCCGCCGCCTGAGAAACCGGCAGGGCTTTGATGTCGTCCAGCGTCATCGTGCCGTATCGGTTGAGTCTGCGATGTTCCGGGGCCACCTTGCCAGTTCGATTCTGAAATTGCCAGGGAGGGTCGGCCAAGATCGTTGAGAACCGCTCTCCCTCTATCCGACCCAAAAAGTCTTTCGAAGAAGAAGCTTCATTTTTGAGATCAGTCATGGTGAATCTTCCACATAAAGTTCTTTCGTTATACCCAAAACCAGAATCGGACAGCCACCGCCGCTACCACCATTGATGCGGGGCAACAATTTGCTCATATGGGTGGTCGATGAACCATAACTTGAGCCCCTGCCCAAACCATCAAAGATGTCCTGCAAGTCGTCGGTCCGAGTGATG
>JANNEZ010000419.1:0-11185 GCA_031379255.1 Rhodoferax sp.
GGATCGAAATAGGAGAGTCTCAGGCATGAATCGTGAAATGTTAATGCTGGTAGAAGCCATCTCGCGCGAAAAAAGCGTCGAGCGGGATGTCGTGTTTGGCGCCGTGGAAGCGGCATTGGCACAGGCCACCAAGAAGTTGCAGCCCGGCGACGTGGATATCCGCGTGGCCGTCGACCGCGACACCGGCGAATACGAGACTTTCCGCCGCTGGCACGTGGTGCCCGATGAGGCCGGCCTGCAACTGCCCGATCAGGAAATACTGCTGTTTGAAGCCAAAGAGCAGATCCCGGACATCGAGGTTGACGAATACATCGAAGAAACCGTTGATTCCGTGCCGATTGGCCGCATTGGCGCCATGGCGGCCAAACAGGTCATCCTGCAAAAAATCCGCGACGCCGAGCGTGAAATGCTGCTCAACGACTTCATGTCTCGTGGCGAAAAAATCTTTGTCGGCACCGTCAAGCGCATGGACAAGGGCGACATCATTGTGGAGAGCGGCCGCGTGGAAGGCCGGCTGCGCCGCAACGAGATGATCCCCAAGGAAAACCTGCGCACCGGCGACCGTGTCCGCGCCATGATCATGGAAGTTGATCTCACGCTGCGCGGCGCGCCGATCATCCTCTCGCGCTCGGCGCCTGAGTTCATGATCGAGCTTTTCCGCACCGAGGTGCCCGAGATCGAACAGGGCTTGCTGGAGATCAAATCCTGCGCCCGTGACCCGGGTTCAAGGGCAAAAATCGCTGTTTTGTCGCATGACAAGCGGGTTGACCCCATCGGTACCTGCGTCGGCGTGCGTGGCAGCCGTGTCAACGGTGTCACTACCGAGCTGGCAGGCGAGCGGGTCGACATCGTCCTTTGGAGCGAAGACCCGGCCCAGTTTGTGATCGGCGCCCTGGCGCCAGCCAACGTATCGAGCATCGTGGTCGACGAAGAACGCCACGCGATGGATGTCGTCGTTGACGAAGAAAACCTGGCCATCGCCATTGGCCGCGGCGGCCAGAACGTGCGCCTGGCCTCAGACCTCACCGGCTGGAAGATCAATATCATGGACGCCGCCGAGTCGGCGCAGAAGCAGGCCACCGAGACCGATTCGGGCCGCAAGTTGTTCATGGAGAAGCTCGACGTCGACGAGGAAATCGCCGACATCCTGATCGCCGAAGGTTTCACCAGCCTGGAAGAAGTGGCCTACGTGCCCTTGCAGGAAATGCTGGAAATCGAGAGTTTTGACGAAGACACGGTCAATGAGTTGCGCACGCGCGCCAAAGACGCCCTGTTGACGATGGAAATCGCCCACGAAGAAAGTGTGGAAGAGGTTTCCCAAAACCTTCGCGACCTCGATGGACTCACCACTGAAATGATTGGCAAACTGGCTGACGCCGGAGTGCACACACGCGACGACCTGGCCGACCTGGCTGTGGACGAACTCACCGAGATCACTGGCCAGTCCGAGGACGAAGCCAAAACCATGATCATGAAAGCGCGCGAGCATTGGTTTGCCAATGAAGCCGCTTCTCAGGCTTGATGGTCATGAAAGGCTATAGAACAAATGTCCAGTACGACCGTCGCCGAGTTTGCAACCGAACTCAAAAAATCAACCGCCACACTGCTTGAGCAATTGCTGGCAGCAGGTGTCACCAAGGCTGCCGCCAGCGACGGCCTGACCGACGCCGACAAACACCGTTTGCTGGCCTTCCTGCAGGCCAGCCACGGCACAGCCAGCCCCGAGCGCAAGAAAATCACGCTGGTCAAGAAATCGACCACCGAAATCAAGCAGGCCGATGCCACCGGCAAGGCGCGCACGATCCAGGTCGAGGTGCGCAAGAAGCGCACCTTTGTGCGCCGCGAAGACGGTGCCGACGCGGCAATCGAAGCTGTGGAAGCGCCCGCAGCCGAAGAACACGCCGCCCCCATCATTGACAGCGCTGAACTCGCCCGGCGCGAGGAAGAGGCGCGCCGTCAAGCCGAGCTGATCCGCCGTCAGGAAGAAGAATTGGCGCAACGCCGTCTGGAACGCGAACAACAGGAGGCCAAGGCGCGTGATGCGGCCGAAGCCGAGGCAACGAAAGCCGCCAGCGAAGCGCTGAAGGCGCAAAAGAAAGCCTCAACCCGCTCCAAATCCGACGACGGCGTGGTCAAAGGCGAAGCCGACCAGGCCGCCGAAGCCGCCGCGCTGTTGCTGGCCCAGGAAAAAGAAAAAGCCGCTGCCGATGCGGTGGCGCAAGCCAAAGTCAAAGCCGAAACCGAATCCAAAGCGCGTGCCGCCGAAGAAACCGCGCGCGCGGCCGACCTGGGTGACCGCCGGCGCAAGGCCGAGGCCGAGGCCGCTGCGATTCGCCAGATGATGTCCGGCCCCGCCAAAAAAGCGCCGCCACCGCCCAAGAAAGAAGAGCCCAAGGCAGTCCTCAAGGCAGGTGCTGCAGACGCCAAAAAAGGCACGCTGCACAAGCCGGCAGCGGGCTCGGCGGCCGCCAAAGGCGCGAAACCGGAAGGCACGGGCCCCGGCGCTGGCAAGGAAGTCAAATCGGCCAAGCTGTCGTCCAGCTGGGCCGGTGAGCCAGGCAAGAAAAAAGGGATTCCAACACGCGGAGACACCGGCCCCAGCAGCGGCCGCTCCAGCAATTGGCGTTCGGGTCCGCGTGGCAAACGCGGCGCCAACGGCCGCGACCACCACGACCAGTCGCAGGCAGCGCCGGTTGAAGTGCGGGTGCTTGAGGTGCACGTGCCGGAGACCATTACTGTGGCCGAGTTGGCCCACAAGATGGCCGTCAAGGCCTCGGAGGTCATCAAACACCTGATGAAGCTCGGCCAGATGGTCACCATCAACCAGCCGCTGGATCAGGATACAGCGATGATTCTGGTCGAAGAGATGGGCCACAAAGCCATCGTCGCTTCGCTGGATGACCCGGAAGCCTTCACCGAAGACGAAGTCTTGCAACAGGACGCGGAGTCACTGCCGCGCGCCCCGGTTGTTACGGTGATGGGCCACGTTGACCACGGCAAAACCTCGCTGTTGGACTACATCCGCCGAGCCAAAGTGGCGTCGGGCGAAGCCGGCGGTATCACGCAACACATTGGCGCCTACCACGTAGAAACCCCGCGCGGCATGATTTCCTTCCTCGACACACCCGGCCACGAGGCCTTCACGGCCATGCGGGCGCGTGGCGCCAAGGCCACCGACATCGTGATCCTGGTGGTCGCCGCCGACGACGGCGTCATGCCGCAAACCAAAGAAGCCATCAAACACGCCAAAGCCGCCGGCGTGCCTTTGGTGGTGGCAGTCAACAAGATCGACAAACCCGATGCCAACCCCGAGCGCGTGAAAAACGAGCTGGTGGTCGAAGAGGTAGTGCCAGAGGAGTTTGGCGGCGATTCACCTTTTGTTTCGGTGTCCGCCAAGACCGGTGAAGGCATCGACGCCTTGCTTGAGCAGGTATTGCTTCAAGCCGAGGTGCTGGAATTGCGCGCGCCGGTGGATGCCATGGCCAAGGGTCTGGTGATCGAAGCGCGCCTGGACAAGGGGCGCGGCCCGGTGGCCACCGTCCTGGTGCAATCGGGCACGCTCAAAGCCGGTGACGTGGTGCTGGCCGGCCAGACCTTTGGCCGCGTGCGCGCCATGCTGGACGAAAATGGCAAAACCATCAAGACCGCAGGCCCATCCATTCCGGTGGAGATCCAGGGCTCGACGGAGGTGCCGCAGGCGGGCGACGAGTTCATGGTGATGGTTGACGAGCGCCGCGCCCGGGAAATCGCCACCTACCGCGCTGGCAAGTTCCGCAACACCAAGCTGGCCAAACAACAGGCCGCCAAGCTGGAGAACATGTTCACCGAAATGGGTGGCAGCGAAGTCAAACGGATTCCGATCATCGTCAAAGCTGACGTGCAAGGCTCCCAGGAGGCGCTGGCGCAGTCATTGCTCAAGCTCTCCACCGATGAGGTCAAAGTTCAATTGGTGTATGCCGCCGTGGGCGCGATCAGCGAGTCCGACGTGAACCTGGCCATCGCCTCCAAGGCCGTCATCATCGGTTTCAACACCCGTGCCGACGCCGGCGCGCGCAAACATGCCGAAAACAACGGAGTCAACATCCGTTATTACGACATCATTTACGACGCCGTCGACGAGCTCAAGCTGGCCATGTCCGGCATGCTCACGCCCGACAAGAAAGAAGAAGTCATCGGCACCGCCGAAATCCGCCAGGTGTTCAAGGTCTCCAAGATCGGCTCCATCGCCGGTTGCATGGTCACCAGCGGTGTGGTTCGCCGAACGGCGCGCCTGCGCCTCCTGCGCAACAACATGGTCATCTTCACGGGCGAACTCGAATCGCTCAAACGCTTCAAGGACGACGCACGCGAAGTCAAGGAGAGTTTCGAGTGCGGCTTGAACATCAAGAACTACAACGACATCGTGGAAGGTGACCAGCTGGAATTCTTCGAAATCCGCGAAGTGGCCCGCACTTTGGCCTGATCGCCCTGCGCCATGCCCAAGAGAAAAGCCGCAACGCCCAACCGCGCCTTCAAGGTGGCCGACCAGATCCAGCGCGATCTGACGGAGTTGATCGCGCGCGAGCTGAAAGACCCGCGCGTCGGCATGGTCACGATCCAGGGCGTCGAGGTGACACCCGACTACGCCCACGCCAAAGTGTTTTTCAGCGTTTTGAAGGGCAGCGCCGAGGAGTGCGCAGAAGGTTTGAACCAGGCGGCCGGTTTCCTGCGCGCAGGCCTGTTCAAGCGATTGCACATCCACACCGTGCCGACCCTGCATTTCGTGTTTGACCGCACACCCGAACGCGCCGCCGACATGAACGCGTTGATTGCGCAGGCCGTGGCCTCGCGTTCCAAGGACAGCGACTGAGACCATGAACGCTCCACGGGGTCGCATCGTGAGGCGCCCCGTACATGGGGTGCTGTTGCTGGACAAGCCTTTGGGCTGGTCCAGCAACGACGCCTTGCAGAAAGTCAAATGGCTGTTGCGCGCTGAAAAGGCCGGACACACTGGCACGCTTGACCCTCTGGCCACGGGCGTGTTGCCGCTGTGTTTTGGCGCTGCCACCAAATTCAGCCAATTGCACCTCGATGCCGACAAAACCTATGCCGCAACGCTGCAGTTGGGCGTCAAAACCAGCACCGGCGACGCTGAAGGGGTTGTCGTTGAAAAACGCGATGTCAACGTGACCCAGGCCGACATTGACCGCGTCGCGCCCCAATTCAGGGGTGAGATCCGCCAGACACCGCCGATGTACAGCGCCCTGAAGAAAGACGGCAAGGCGCTGTACGAATACGCACGCGCCGGTATTGAGATTGAACGTGAATTGCGCGCTGTCACCATCCACGACTTGAATCTGCGCCTGGGCCGCGCAGAGGATTGGCCAAGCACCATCGACGCCGTGGTGACCTGCAGCAAGGGCACTTACATCCGCACACTGGGTGAAGACATCGGCGAAGCGCTCGGTTGCGGCGCCCACTTGACGGCCCTGCGCCGCCTGGGCACCGGTGATTTCACCGAAGGCCAAAGTGTCACGTTGGACACCCTGCTGGAGATGGACGAAACCACGCGCATGCAGCGTGTGCTGCCGGTCGACGCATTGCTCACCGGCCATGAACCCGTCCATCTGGACGCTGACAACGCCGGGCGTTTCCTGAGCGGCTTGCGCCGCCGTGGCCCATGGCCGGATGCTAAAAAAATCGCGGTGTACGGCCCGCCTCCGGACAACAACCTGTTGGGCGCAGCCCACGTCACGGCGGGCGAATTGATCCCGACGCGGCTGCTGAGCCCCATTGAAATCGACCAAATCCAAGCCTTGAAGAAAGAAAACACGCCATGAGCCACAAACAGATCCGCAACATCGCCATCATCGCCCACGTTGACCACGGCAAGACCACCATGGTCGACCAGTTGCTGCGGCAGTCGGGCACCTTTGCCGAGCACGAAAAGGTGGTCGACACCGTGATGGACAACAACGCCATCGAAAAAGAGCGCGGCATCACGATTTTGGCGAAAAACTGCGCTGTCACCTGGGAAGGCACCCACATCAACATCGTCGACACGCCCGGCCACGCCGACTTTGGCGGCGAGGTCGAACGCGCCCTCTCGATGGTCGACGGCGTCGTGCTGCTGATCGACGCGCAGGAAGGCCCCATGCCGCAGACCCGCTTCGTGACCAAGAAAGCGCTCGCGCTGGGCTTGAAGCCGATCCTGGTGGTGAACAAGGTCGACAAGCCCGGTTCCCGGCCGGATTGGGTGGTCAACGCCGCGTTCGATTTGTTCGACAAACTCGGCGCCACCGATGAACAGCTCGATTTCCCGGTGGTCTACGCCTCTGGCATCAACGGCTGGTCGTCGATGGTTGAAGGCGGGCAGGGCGAACAGTGGGGCCCTGACATGTCAGCGCTGTTCAACACCATCCTCGAACACGTGCCGCACCAACTGGGCGACCCCAACGCTCCGCTGCAATTGCAAATCTCGGCGCTCGATTTCTCCACCTTTGTGGGCCGTATCGGCGTGGGCCGCATCAGCCAGGGCACCGTCAGGCCAATGATGGACGTGGTGGTCATGGAAGGCCCGGATGGCAAAGCCGTCAAAGGCCGTATCAACCAGGTATTGACATTCCAGGGCCTGGAGCGCGTGCAGACCACCGACGCAGGCCCGGGCGAGATTGTGTTGATCAACGGGCTGACCGACATCGGCATCGGCGTCACCATCACCGATCCCGTAACGCCCATGCCACTGCCGATGCTCAAAGTGGACGAGCCGACGCTGACCATGAACTTCTGCGTCAACACCAGCCCGCTGGCCGGCCGAGAAGGCAAATACGTCACCAGACCAGATCTGGGACCGCCTGCAAAAAGAGCTGCAACACAACGTGGCCCTGCGCGTCAAGGAAACCGGCGAAGAAGGCATTTTTGAAGTCATGGGCCGCGGCGAGCTGCACCTGACCATCCTGTTGGAGAACATGCGCCGCGAAGGTTACGAGCTGGCCGTCTCCAAGCCGCGCGTCGTGTTCCGGGAAGTGAATGGCGAAAAACATGAGCCGATTGAAATGGTGACAGTCGATATCGAAGACCAGCACCAGGGCGGCGTGATGCAGGCGCTGGGCGAGCGCAAGGGCGACCTGGTCAACATGGAACCCGACGGCCGAGGCCGCGTGCGCCTTGAATACCGCATCCCGGCCCGTGGCCTGATCGGTTTCACCAACGAGTTTTTGAACCTGACACGCGGCACCGGCCTCATCTCCAACATCTTCGACAGCTACGAAGCGCACAAGGGCGATATTGGCACCCGCAAAAACGGTGTGTTGATTTCCATGGACGCTGGCGAAATTTTCACCTACGCGCTGGGCAAGCTCGACGACCGGGGCCGCATGTTCGTGCGCGCCAACGACCCGGTGTACGAGGGCATGATCGTCGGCATCCACAACCGCGACAACGACCTGGTGGTCAATGCCACGCGCACCAAGCAGCTCACCAACTTCCGCGTCAGCGGCAAGGAAGACGCGATCAAGATCACCCCGCCGATTGAGTGCACGCTGGAATATGGCGTGGAATTCATTGAAGACGACGAACTGGTCGAGATCACGCCCAAATCGATCCGCCTCAGGAAGCGCCACCTCAAGGAGCATGAGCGCAAGAAGGCCAGCCGCGAAGTTCTGGCCTGAGGGCGGACTGCCGGT
The DNA here is from genome assembly GCA_031379255.1 of Rhodoferax sp. Classification (GTDB taxonomy): domain Bacteria; phylum Pseudomonadota; class Gammaproteobacteria; order Burkholderiales; family Burkholderiaceae_C; genus JANYCG01. Next base: position 7,665 of record JANNEZ010000419.1, read on the forward strand.
ATAAACCCATGCGACCAAGCCACAGCCGGGCTGTCGTGGTGATGATCCTCGTGGCCTTTTTGTGGTCCACGGCGGGTGTGGTCACGCGCCACTTGCAGGAGGCCAAGAGTTTTGAAGTGACGTTCTGGCGCAGTTTTGCGACAGTGCTGAGCCTCCTGGTCATCCTGCCGGTGTTGAAGGGGCGCGCCGTCTTCGCCGGCATGCTGGACGGCGGCAAGACGTTTTGGGCCAGCGGTGTGTGCTGGGCCTGCATGTTCACGTTTTATATGCTGGCGATCACGCTGACGTCTGTGGCCAACGTGCTGGTCACCCTGGCCATCGGCCCGCTGGTGACGGCGCTGTTCGCGCGCCTGTTCCTCGGCCAGCGGCTCCCCTTTTACACCTGGGCTGCGATTGTGGCGGCCGGTTGCGGCATCGCCTGGATGTTTGGCTCGCAACTCCTGGGCGCCACCAGCTCAGACAACACCGTGCTGGGCATTCTGGTGGCGCTGGTGGTGCCATTGACCGGCGGCGCCAACTGGACACTCGTGCAGCGCGCCCACAGCAAAGGCATGGACCTGGACCTGATGCCGGCGGTGTTGGTCGGCGCGGCGCTGTCGAGCCTGATCATGCTGCCCTTGGCCTGGCCGCTCAAAGCCACGGCGCACGACGTGTTCCTGCTCGGCGGTTTGGGCCTGTACCAGTTGGCCATTCCCTGCACGCTGGCGGTGTGGTGCGCGCGTGTGCTCAAGGCGCCCGAGGTGTCGCTGCTGGCTTTGCTGGAGGTGCCTTTTGGCATCGTGCTGGTGTGGCTCGGCGCCAACGAAGCGCCGGATGCGGCCGTGTTGGCGGGCGGCGCAGTGGTGATTGGCGCACTGGCTGTCAATGAATTCATCGGCTGGCGCAAACGGGCCTGACCATTTGGGCGCCCCTTCTGGCGCGCTTTTTTTGATGCCCAATAAACCCCAATTTGGGTACGATTGAGGCCATTTCGGGCAATGTGAGGCCATCAAATGCATTTTTGATGTTTTTTGAGCTATTAAGTCACATATTATATGAATAGTATGCTATATATAATATAGCAAATTCGGCAACAACAGCGCCTGCAAAAACTCAGCGGTTGCGGTCTTTCATGGCCCGCTCAACCTCGCGTTTGCCTTCGCGGTCTTTGATCGTGTCGCGCTTGTCATGTTCGCCCTTGCCTTTGGCCAGCGCCACCTCACACTTGATCTTGCCGCCTTTCCAGTGCAGGTTGATCGGCACCAGCGTGTAGCCTTTTTGCTCGACTTTGCCCGTGAGGCGTTTGATCTCCTCCTTGTGCAAAAGGAGTTTTCTGGTGCGGACCTTGTCCGGCGTGATGTGGGTTGAAGCAGTGCCCAGCGGGTTGATCTGCAGGCCGATGATGAACATCTCGCCATTGCGGATCACCACGTAGCCATCGGTCAGCTGCACCTTGCCCTCCCGCAGCGACTTCACCTCCCAGCCTTCGAGCACCAGACCCGCTTCAAACCGCTCCTCGAAAAAGTAGTTGTAGGCGGCCTTCTTGTTGTCGGCGATACGCGTTTGCGCGGGTGAGCCCGGTTTTTTGGCCTTTGTTGGCGTTTTGGGCGATTGGGTCGCTTGGGCGGCAGGGACTGGAGCGGGGGATTTGGCCATGAAGCGAAGTTTGGGGCGGCGTTGCGTGCAAACAAGGCTGTCTACAATTCGCAAGCGCACCCGCATTCTATGAAAACAATCGAGAAGTCCGTCCTGATCTGGTACAGCCCGGCCGAGATGTACAAACTGGTCACCGCCGTGGCCGACTACCCGAAGTTCCTGCCCTGGTGTGACCACGCCACGGTCTTGGCCACCCACCCCGGCGGCATGACCGCTGAAATCGGCATTTCGTTCGGCGGCATCCAGCAGACATTCGTCACTGAAAACACCCACGTGGAAACCCGCCAGGTGGGCATGCGCCTTGTCAAAGGGCCATTCTCAAAACTCGACGGCCAGTGGAACTTCGTGGCGTTGGGAAACGGCAGCCAGCGCGCCTGCAAAATCGAGCTGACGCTTACCTACGGCTTCGACAACGCAGCACTGGACTTGGTGGTCAGCCCGGTGTTTGACACCATCGCCTCCAGTCTGGTTGACGCCTTTGTGAAACGCGCCGAGCAGGTGTATGCCGCATGACGCAGGCCAAGCCGTTGCAGGTAACCGTGGTGTATTCACCCGCGCCGCGCCAGGTGCTGGAGCTGCTGGTCAATCTGCCGGACGGCAGCACGGTGGCCGGCGCCATCGCTGCGAGCGGCCTTTTGCGCCAGCATCCGGAACTTGATGCGCAGAACCTGCTGCTGGGCGTTTGGGGCCGCAAGGCCAGCGCCGGCCAGCTCTTGCGGGACAAAGACCGTGTGGAAATTTACCGCGAACTGAAGGTCGACCCGAAAGTCGCCCGGCGCGAGCGGTTTGTGAAGCAGGGTGTGAAGAAGGCCGGGCTCTTTGCGCAGCGCCGGGCGGGGGCCAAACCGGGGTATTGAGCGGCTGCGCTCCAAGGGAGCCGCAGCGACGGTGAGTGGCGGCGACCTTGGCAGAAGGCGCCAATAGGGGCAAGGAGGTGCAAGAAGGGGTGTTAAAGCCCTGGCGCGCAATCCGAGGTGATGACGCCCTGCACCCGTTTGGCTTCGGCGGCACGGGCGGCGTCTTCCATCACCTCGCGCTCGCCCTTGTCGTTGGTGCGGGCGATGCGCACGCCAGAATCAATGGTGGCCTTGGCCTGTTTGGCGCGGGTGCAGTTCTCGGCGCGGGCTTTGGCCACGCGTTCTTCTTCGGCCTTGCGTTTGGCGACTTCGGCGTCGGCGGTTTTCTTCTTTTTCTCCTCAAGCTCTTTGTCGACGTTGGAGAGTTTGGGCACGTTGCCGGCCAGCGCGCCTCCACCAGCGCCACTGCCTGCGGCGGCCGACGCGGCGGCTGACGGCGCGCCTGCTACCGCGTCTGACGGAGCCGCCACGGCCGCCGCCCGCTGGCCACCCGGTCGTTTGAGGATGTTTTTCTCCAGGATGTCCGACGGCGGCGAGCGGTCGCTGAACACCTTGCGGCCGTCTTTGTCGATCCATTGCCACTGCGCCTGAGCTGCCGCAGCGCCCAGCAGGGCCAGGGCCGCCACGAGGCATCGAATCTGTACAGAAGTGGGAAAACCGAAGTTGAAGGGGTTCATGCGCATGGGGGTGAGTTTATCGCTGCTAACCTAAAACGCCAAAACAGCCTTGAGGGTTGACAATTTCACGCCGGGCCGCCCCAAGTGAAATTCGCCCCCTCGGGGGGCAGAGAGCCACACGCAGTGGGCGAACGTGGGGGCGACGGATACAATCGATCTTTTGGAGCTCAAGCATGCGCCTTCTTGGCAAAGCGCTCACCTTCGACGACGTGTTGTTGGTGCCCGCATATTCCCAGGTCCTGCCCAAGGACACGTCACTTTCCACCCGTTTCTCCCGCAATATCTCGTTGAATCTGCCTCTGGTTTCAGCGGCGATGGACACCGTCACCGAAGCGCGCCTGGCGATTGCCAT
>JANNEZ010000450.1:0-4768 GCA_031379255.1 Rhodoferax sp.
AACACCTGCGGCTGGCGCACGATGGCGCGCCCCATCGCCACACGCTGGCGCTGCCCGCCCGAGAGCTCACGCGGCTTGCGGGTGAGCAATGCGCCGAGTTCGAGAATTTTGGCGGCTTTGTCAACGCGGGTCTTGATTTCAGCGACGGGAACTTTGGCAATTTTGAGGCCATAAGCCATGTTGTCAAACACGCTCATGTGCGGGTACAGGGCGTAGTTCTGAAACACCATGGCGATGTCGCGTTCGGACGGTTCGAGCTGGTTGACGACACGGTTGCCAATGGAAATGTCACCTTCCGTGATCTCTTCGAGCCCGGCGACCATACGCAAAAGCGTTGACTTGCCGCACCCTGAAGGCCCGACGATGACAACGAACTCGCCATCCTTGATGTCGGCGTTGACGCCGTGAATCACCTGATTGGCCGAGGGGCCTTTGCCATACCTTTTGACGATGTTCTTGAGAGTGATGGAGGCCATTATTTTTCCGTATCGACCAGGCCCTTGACGAACCACTTTTGCATCAGAATGACCACGAGCGCGGGCGGCAACATCGCCAGGATGGCGGTGGCCATGACGACGTTCCATTCGGTGTAGGCCTCGCCGGCAATCAGGCGCTTGATGCCAAGCACCACCGGGTACATGGTCTCCTGCGTGGTGACCAGCAGGGGCCAGAGGTACTGGTTCCAGCCATAGATGAACTGGATCACAAACAGCGCGGCGATGCTGGTTTTCGAAAGCGGGAGGAGCACGTCCCAGAAAAAGCGCATCGGCCCGGCGCCGTCGATGCGCGCGGCTTCGACCAGTTCATCGGGCACCGTCAGGAAGAACTGGCGGAACAGGAAGGTGGCGGTGGCGGAGGCGATCAGCGGAATCGTCAAACCGGCGTAGGTGTTCAACATGCCCAGATCAGAGACCACCTCGTAGGTCGGGATGATCCGCACCTCCACAGGCAGCATGAGCGTGACAAAAATCATCCAGAACACCACGTTTCGCAGGGGGAAGCGGAAATAAACGATGGCAAACGCCGAGAGCAGTGAAATGATGATTTTGCCAATGGCGATCACCAGCGCGCTGATGAGGCTGATGCCCATCATCGGCAGCGCGGGCGGGAAGGTGCTGCCGCGCGTGTTGGCGCCGCCCAGCAAGGCCAGGCGATAGGTTTCAAGAAAATTCGTTCCGGGAATCAGCGACAAGGGATTGGACTGCGCGATCTGGTCGGCCGACTGCGTCGATGCGACGATGGCCAGGTACAGCGGAAACGCCACCACCAGCACGCCGATGACCAACACCGCATGGCTGATAAATGTAGCGACCGGGCGGCGTTCGATCACTGGTAATTTACCTTCTTTTCGACGAACTTGAACTGGAACACGGTGAGCCCGATGACGATGAACATGAGAATCACCGATTGCGCGCCGGAGCCGCCGATGTCCATCGCCTTGAAGCCGTCGTAATACATCTTGTAGACCAGAATGGCGGTGTCTTTGCCCGGCCCGCCCTGGGTGGCGGCATCGACGATGGCGAAGGTTTCGAAAAACGCGTAGATGATGTTGATGACCAGCAGGAAAAACGTGGTGGGAGACAAAAGCGGAAAGACGATCGTCCAGAACCTGCGGGCTGGCGACGCGCCATCAATGGCGGCAGCCTCAATCAGCGATTTCGGGATGGACTGCAAACCCGCCAGGAAAAACAGGAAGTTGTAGGAAATCTGCTTCCACACCGCAGCGATGACGATCAGGGTCATCGCGTGGTTGGCGTTGAGCAGGTGGTTCCATTCAATGCCAATGCCTTGCAGCGCAAATGCGATCACGCCCATCGGAGAGACGAACATGAACACCCACAACACACCCGCCACAACCGGCGCCACCGCGTAGGGCCAGATCAGCAGCGTGCGGTAGACGCGGGAGCCGCGCAACACGCTGTCCGCCATCACCGCGAGCAACAGCGCGATGCACAGGCCGCTGCCGGCCACAAGCACTGAAAACAGGGCGGTGGTCCGGAACGACGCGAGGTAGGTATCGTCCGCGAACAACTGGCGGAAATTGGCGAGACCGACAAACTCGCTGGAGGTGCCAAATGCGTCCTGGCTCAACAGGCTTTGGTAAACCGCATTGCCGGCCGGCCAGAAAAAGAAGACCAGCACCACCGCCATCTGTGGCGTGATCAGCACCCAAGGCAGCCAGCCAGAGCGGAACAGAACGCGTTTTTCGACCGCCATGAAAAAAGGATCGCGAGCGAACCGCTCAACGCTTGCTGTTGGCTTTCTGGAAACGTTCCAGTTGTTCGTTGCCGCGCTTCACGGCAGTGTCGAGCGCTTCCTTGGCGGACTTCTTGCCGGCCCAGACCTGCTCCAGCTCTTCGTCATTGATGGTGCGGATCTGGACAAAGTTGCCAAGGCGGATGCCGCGTGATTTTTCGGTGGTCTTGCGGATCATCTGGGTGACAGACACATCGGTGCCTGGATTTTCCTTGTAGAAGTTGGACTTATTGGTCAATTCGTAGGAGGCCTTGGTCAGCGGCAGGTAACCCGTGCGCTGGTGGCTTTTGGCGGCTTCTTCAGCCACCGACAGGCGTGCCAGAAACTGCGCCACCCCTTTGTAGTCCACATCTTTCTTGCCGGACATCACCCACAGGCTGGCGCCGCCGATAACCGTGTTTTGCGGCGCGCCGGGCACGTCTGGGTAATAGGGCAAGGCGCCAATGCCAGCGGCGAACTTCGAATTGCGCTTGATATTGCCATACAGCGCCGACGACCCCGTGGCCATGGCGCATTCACCCGAAACAAAAGTGGCGTCGGCCAGGTTGCCGCGCCCCTTGTAGACCATCAGGCCTTGTTTGGACATGTTGGCCAGGTTTTCGATGTGCCGCACATGCAGAGGGGTGTTGAAATTCAGGCGCGCGTCAATGCCGCGCATGCCGTTCCCTTTGGTGGCGAACTCGGTGTTGTGCCAGGCGGAGAAGCTCTCCAACTGGGTCCAGCTCATCCAGCTGCTGGTGAACGGGCACTTGTGGCCATTGGCTTTGAGTTTGGCGGCCGCCAGGGCCACTTCCGGCCAGGTCGCGGGTGGCTTTTCGGTGTCGAGGCCAGCCGCCTTGAAGGCGTCTTTGTTGTAGTGGAACACGGTGGTCGAACTGTTGAACGGGAAGCTCAGCATCTGGCCATTGGGCGCCGTGTAATACCCGGCGACGGCAGGCACGTAAGCGTTTGTGTCGAACGGGACACCGGCCTTTTTCATCACTTCACCCACGGGCACGATGGCAGCCTTGCTGGCCATCATGGTGGCGGTTCCGACTTCAAACACCTGCAGGATGTGCGGCGCATTGCCGGCGCGGAAGGCGGCGATGGCGGCCGTCATGGACTCGTCGTAACTGCCTTTGAAAGTGGGTACAACCTTATAGTCTTTCTGGCTGGCGTTGAAGTCCTTGGCCAGGTCATTCACCCATTCGCCCAAAGCGCCGCCCATGGAATGCCACCACTGGATTTCGGTTTGCGCCTGGGCGGGCAGCGTGAACAGCGCAATGGCAGACGCGGCAAATGCGGTCGCTGCGAGTTTCAGTTTCATTTCAACTCCTGAATGGAAAAGGATTGACGCTATCAAGATGGCGTGACAGTTTCATGACGTATTTATTACAACCTTGGCGGTGCTTGCCACGCAATGGGGTTTACCTCATGAGGGCGAGCGGGCTGCAAAATGTTGCACTGCGGTAAAATTGCCGACCCGGCACTATGCAACAACAATGAACGCCCCGCTCAATCCAGACTTGTTCACATCTGCAGACGCTGACGCAAGGCTGGAGCCGGGCTCTGTCCAGGAGCGCATCCGCGAAATCCCCTACAACTACACCTCGTTCTCAGACCGCGAAATCGTCATCCGCTTGCTCGGTGAACGGGTGTGGGACTTGGTGCTTCAATTGCGTGGCGAGCGCCGCACCGGTCGCAGCGCGCGCATGCTGTACGAGGTGCTGGGCGACATCTGGGTGGTGCAGCGCAACCCCTACCTGCAGGACGACCTGCTGGACAACCCCAAGCGCCGCCGCCAGCTGGTTGATGCGCTGAAGCACCGGCTGGGGGAGGTGCAAAAACGCCGCACGCCGCAGGCCGGCCAGGCGCGTGACCTGCAGCGCGACGCGCTGGTGGCTGAATTGCTCAGCGCCGCCGACGGCGCCGTGTTGCGTTTTGACGAAGCGTTTGACAAAGTTGCGGCGCTGCGTCGCAAAACCCGATCGCTGCTGCACAAGTGCACTGCCAAAGACAATGTGAAGTTTGACGGCCTCTCGCGCGTCTCGCACGTGACTGACGCAACCGACTGGCGCGTGGAGTACCCGTTTGTGGTGCTGACACCCGACACCGAAGCTGAGATGGCGGGCCTGGTCAAGGGCTGCATCGACTTGGGCCTGACCATCATTCCGCGTGGCGGCGGCACCGGTTACACCGGCGGCGCTGTGCCCCTCACCTGGAAGAGCGCTGTCATCAACACCGAAAAGCTGGAAGCCATGAGCGAGGTCGAGATGATGATCTTGCCGGGCCACAGCCAGCCGGTGCCTACAGTATGGTCGGAAGCCGGCGTGGTGACGCAGCGTGTAGCCGATGCGGCCGAGCGTGGCGGTTTTGTCTTCGCGGTCGACCCGACCTCGGCCGAGGCCAGTTGTGTCGGCGGCAACGTGGCCATGAACGCTGGTGGCAAGAAAGCGGTCTTGTGGGGCACCGCGCTGGACAACCTCGCTTCATGGCGCATGGTGACGCCCGAGGCCAAATGGCTGGAAGTGAC
>JANNEZ010000481.1:0-14862 GCA_031379255.1 Rhodoferax sp.
CCGGCGAGTTTGAGCTCGCCGTTTTGCATGACCTCGGCCACCACCACCATGACCTTGGCGGTTCCGATGTCCAGGCCAACGACCAGGTCCTTGTATTCTTTTGCCATATTCTGTTTCTGCTCCAGTCTTTTCGTGTCTCTACTTGTGGGGGGACGGCAATACCGTGGTCGTGACACCCCGCAACCGGATCGCATAGCCCCCTTCGTGGCGCAAGTCGGCCGATTCCAGCGCTTCGGGCTTGCGGCCATGCTGCGCCGAGACCTGGCTCAAGGTCGTGAGAAAACGCAGGGTGCGCGCCTTGACTTCATCGACGCTGCCACGCCCGAGCTGCAACACGGCGCCGGTATCAAGGCGCGAGACCCATCCGCCACGGCCAGACAGCTCCAGTTGGTCAAGTTCGAGATTCAGGTTTTCAAACAGCGGTTGCAAGGCCCGATAAGTTGCCAGCACCTGGGCCGCCTGACCGTCCGGGCCGTGCAGGCGGGGCAAAACGTCTTGCTCTACCTCGTCAACATTGGCCTCAAAGACTTCGCCAAAACTGTTCACAAGCCGTGACTCGCTTTCCGGCCCCCAATAAGCCGCGGCTTGGTGCTCCTTCAGGCTGACGTGCAGGCGATTGGGAAACTCCCGTTTCACCACGGCCTTGCGGACCCACGGAACCGACTCAAACGCCTGTCTGGCGCGCGCGAGGTCCAGCGTGAAAAAGCTGCCGGCGAGTCGAGGCGCCACATTCGCCTTCAAGGTCAGGGCGTTGTTGTGGCTGACTTCTCCCGTCACCACAATGCCTGAAATTGAAAACCAGGGCGCACGCAATGCCCACGTAACCAACGCGCCTGCCACCAGAATCGCAAACACTGCGATCAACACCGTCGATGTGGCGTTGATCAGCCGGATGTCCAGCGGCATGGACAAAGGCTGGTTCATGCCGTGGCCACCTTGCCGGAACGTTTTGCAGGGGTCTGCGGGTTGTCCAGCGACGCCAGTTCGAGGATACGCAGACACAGCGCCTCGTAGCTGAGCCCGGCAGCCTTGGCCGACATCGGCACCAGCGAATGGGAAGTCATGCCGGGTGAGGTGTTCATTTCGAGCAAAAAAGCCTTGCGGTCGCTGGCGCGGATCATCAGGTCGGCGCGCGCCCAGCCGCGGCAACCCAGGGCCTTGAAAGCCGCCAACACGACGCGTGAAATTTCCCGCTCTTCGGCTTCGGGCAAGCCGCTCGGACACTGGTACTGGACGACATCGGTAAAGTATTTGTTCTGGTAGTCATAGGCGCCCTCGGGCGCCTTGATGCGGATCACCGGATACGCCACGGCCCCGGCGCCCGCGCCAATGACCGGGCAGGTGATTTCTTCGCCCTCGATAAACTCTTCACACAGCACATCCGGATCATGGCTGGCAGCCAGCGTCACAGCCGCCTGCATCTGCGAGTAACCGGTGACCTTGCTCACGCCAATGGAAGAACCCTCACGCGGCGGCTTCACGATCAAAGGCAGGCCAATCGCATCCGGCACGGCGACGATGTGTTCACGCTGTTGCTGGCCAGCATCCAGCAGCACGTAGTTCGGCGTCGGAAGACCCGCATGAAGCCACACGCGTTTGGTCATGACTTTGTCAATCGCGATGCTGGAGGCCATCACGCCGGAACCGGTGTAGGGAATGCCCATCAGTTCAAGCGCGCCCTGCACGGTGCCATCCTCACCAAAACGGCCATGCAGGGCGATGAAGCAGCGTTGAAAACCGTCGCGCTTGAGCTCAGACATGTCGCGCAGCGCAGGATCAAACGCGTGCGCATCGACCCCCTGGGACTGCAAGGCCCTGAGAACGCCATTGCCTGACATCAGGGATACCTCGCGCTCTGCCGAGGCGCCACCCATCAGCACCGCCACTTTTCCAAATTTTGAACGTATCAGGCTCATCAGTTTTTTCCGGGGATTGCATCCTGCCCAGTTTTTTCCAGCATTTGGACCAGCTTTGCCGGCATGGCGCCAATCGATCCTGCACCCATGCACAGCACCACGTCGCCCGCCCGCGCGTTTTCAATTACCGCCTCGGCCATGTTGGCGATCTCGTCGACAAACACGGGCTCCACCTTGCCCGCAACCCGCAGAGCGCGCGCAAGCGCACGCCCGTCGGCCGCCACGATCGGCGTCTCGCCGGCGGCATAGACCTCCGAGAGCAGAACCTGATCAGCCGCCACAATGACTTTGACGAAATCTTCAAAACAGTCGCGGGTGCGCGTGTATCGATGCGGCTGAAACGCCAACACCAGCCGGCGCCCCGGAAATGCGCCGCGCGTCGCTGCCAATGTCGCTGCCATCTCGACCGGGTGGTGGCCGTAGTCGTCGATCAGGCGAAACACACCACCCCCTTTGGCGGGCAAATCTCCGTAACTCTGAAAGCGCCGACCGACACCCTGAAAATTCGCCAGCGCCCGTGTCACGGCCGCGTCTGGCACATTGAGTTCAACCGCCACCGCGATGGCCGCCAGGGCATTCAACACGTTGTGCCGGCCCGGCAGATTCAGCACGACTTTCAAATCAGGCAGCGTGATCCCGTTGCGCCGTTGCACGGTGAAATGCATTTGGCTATCGACTGCGATCACGTCATTTCCGCGCACCTGCGCACCCTCGTCAAAACCGTAGGTTGTGACGGGGCATGTGACAAGCGGCACAATCTCGCGCACGGCAGCGTCATCGACACACAGGATCGCGGTGCCGTAGAACGGCATGCGATGAAGGAAATCGACGAACGCCTGCTTCAGGCGCTTAAAATCGTGGCCGTAGGTCTCCATGTGGTCGGCGTCAATGTTGGTCACCACCGCCATCACCGGCAGGAGATTCAGGAACGATGCGTCGGACTCATCGGCTTCGACCACGATGTAGTCGCCTTTGCCCAGGCGTGCGTTGGCACCGGCGCTGGTCAGGCGCCCACCGATCACGAAGGTGGGGTCCAGACCGGCCTCCACCAGCACACTGGCGACCAGGCTGGTGGTGGTGGTTTTGCCATGGGTTCCGGCAATGGCTACGCCCTGTTTGAGACGCATCAGTTCGGCCAGCATCAGGGCCCTTGGAACGATGGAAATGCGGCGTTCACGGGCGGCCAGAACCTCGACGTTGTCTTCCTTGACAGCGGTCGATGTGACCACAGCGTCGGCGCCCTCCACGTTTTGCGCCGCGTGTCCAACGAAGGTGTTGATCCCGAGTCCGCCCAGGCGCCGAAGCGTGGCGCTGTCAGACACGTCTGAGCCGGAAATCGTGTACCCCAGTGTGTGCAATACCTCGGCGATGGCGGACATGCCGGAACCCCCGATGCCAACGAAATGGATGTGCTTGACTGCGTGTTTCATGGTGCCCTGCGCCTTGCAACCCAGGATTCGCAGGCCCCGACGATGTGTTCGGTGGCACCCGTCTTCGCCATTTTTTTGGCAGCAATGGCCGCCGACAGCAACGCTCGTCGATCCGCCTTTTGCAATAGGCTGGCGAGCCGCCCGGGGGTCAGGTCTGACTGCTGCACCAGCCAGCCGCCGCTTTGGTCGGCCAGAAAATTCGCGTTCGTGGTTTGGTGGTCGTCCACCGCCGAGGGAAACGGCACAAACACGGCTGCCGCGCCCACTGCCGCCAATTCAGTTACTGTGCTGGCGCCGGCACGGCAAATCACCAGATCGGCTTTGGCCATGGCCTCCGCGGTGTTGTCGATGAACGGCGTAAGTTCGGCTTGCACACCTGCCGCTTCATAGTTGGCGCGCAATTGGCCGATTTGTTTTTGCCCGCTTTGATGGACAACCTGTGGCCGCTGGTCAATCGGCAACTGTGCCAATGCCTTGGGCACTACCTCATTCAGCGCTGTTGCGCCCAGACTGCCACCGAGCACAAGAATGCGCAATGGCCCTTCGCGGCGGGCGAATCTTGTCGCTGGCTCCGGCCGATCGAGAAACTCGGGCCGCAACGGATTGCCGATCCAAATTGCCTGCTTGAGCACATCCGGAAAGGCGGTGTAAACGGCATTGGCGAAACGCGCCAAATGCCGGTTGGCCATGCCCGCCACCGAGTTTTGCTCGTGCAGGATCAGGGCCTTGCGCAGCAAGACCGCGACGATGCCTGCCGGTACGGTGATGTAACCGCCAAAGCCGACCACCACATCGGGCTTGACGCGACGCATCACCCGCAGGCTTTGCCAGGAGGCGCGTGCCAGGCGCAGCGGCAGGCCCACCAGGGCCGCCAGGCCTTTTCCACGCACACCGGAAAACTCCACGGCGTCGAAATCGAATCCCCGGGGCGGCACCAGCTGGCTTTCCATGCTGGGCGTTGCCGCTGTTCCACTGGAACCCAGCCAGGACACTTTCCAGCCCGCGTCGCGCAAGGCTCCAGCGACGGCCAGACCCGGGAAAATGTGACCCCCCGTTCCGCCGGCAACCACGAGCGCCGTCTTGCTCATTTGCGGCCCCCTTGCATCATCGTGCGACTCTCATGGTCAATGCGAAGCACCACAGCAATGGCGACAACATTGACAAGAATGGCCGAACCGCCAAAGCTCATCAAAGGCAGTGTCAACCCTTTGGTCGGCAAGGCGCCCAGGTTCACACCCATGTTGATGAACGCCTGAAACCCCATCCAGATGCCGACGCCCTGTGCCACCAGCCCGGCAAATACGCGGTCCAAGGCGATGGCCTGACGGCCAATGTGCATCATGCGCCGCGTCATCCAGAAGAACAGGGCAATCACGGTGACGACGCCGATCAGGCCAAATTCCTCGCCAATCACCGCCAGCAGAAAGTCCGTGTGCGCTTCAGGCAGCCAGTGCAGTTTTTCCACGCTGCCGCCCAGGCCAACGCCAAAGATCTCACCCCGGCCGATGGCAATCAACGAATGGGTCAGCTGGTAACCCTTGCCCAAAGCGTGTTCTTCGGCCCAGGGATTGAGGTAGGCGAATATACGTTCCCGGCGGAATTCGCTCAACGCGATCATCAGCCCAAATGCGATCAGCAAAATCGCCGCAATCAGGAAGAACATGCGGGCGTTCACGCCACCCAGAAACAAAATGCCCATGGCGATCACGGCGATCACCATGAAGGCTCCCATATCGGGTTCAGCCAATAGCAGCAGCCCCACGATGGCAACCGCCAATGCCATCGGCGCCACGGCCTGGAAAAACCGCTCTTTCACGTCCATCTTGCGCACCATATAGTCGGACGCATACAGCAACACGGCGAATTTGGCGAGCTCGGACGGCTGAAAACCGGTTATACCCAGTGGAATCCAGCGCTTGGCGCCGTTCACCCCTTTGCCAACGTGGGGGATCAACACCACGACCAGCAGGATCAACGAAGCCACAAACAGCCATGGCGCGGCCTTCTCCCAGGTTTCGACGGGTATTTGAAAAGCAATCAAGGCCGCCACAAACGCCACAGCGACCGAGATCACGTGGCGCAGCAGGAAATGGGTGTGGGTATAACGCGAAAATTTGGGATTTTCCGGCATCGCGATGGACGCCGAATACACCATCACCAGCCCCCAAACCAGCAATGCGACGGTGACCCAGATCAACGCCAGGTCCAGACCCGGCGCGCGGCTGGGCAACTGGCCGGCAATGGGAAGGCGTTGGGTCAAGGTGCTCATGCTTGCCCTTGGAGCACTGCCCCGGCCTCGTTCGCCAGGGCGGCAACGGCGTCGCAGAACACAGCGGCCCTGTGGCCATAGTTGTCAAACATGTCAAAACTGGCACAGGCAGGTGACATCAAGACGGCATCGCCGCGATGCGCGGCGCGGCTGGCTTTGGCGACAGCGTCCTGCATGGAACCGGCGTCGACCAGCGGCACACCGGTGGAACCGAGCACCTCCCGGATGTTCGACGCGTCGCGTCCGATCAACACCGCGGTTCGCGCAAATTTGGCCACCGGTTCGGCCAACGGCGAGAAGTCCTGCCCTTTGCCGTCGCCGCCCAAAATGATCACCAGCTTGCGCTCTGCGCCCAGGCCATTTAACGCGGCAAGGGTGGCCCCTACATTAGTGCCCTTGCTGTCGTCAAAAAACTCGACCCCATTGACGCTGCCGATCGACTCGACGCGGTGGGGCTCGCCTCTGTATTCCCGCAGACCGTACAAAAGAGTCGCCAAGGCGCACCCGGAGGCCATCGCCAGCGCGAGTGCCGTGAGCGCGTTCACGGCATTGTGGCGACCGCGGATGCGCAGGGCGTCGGCAGGCATCAATCGCTGGATGAAAAGCTCCTGCGGTTCTTCATGGCGCTTTCTGCGGGCGCCATCGGCCTCCTGCGCACGAACCAGCCAAGCCATCCCGTTGACTTCCTCGATACCGAAATCACCGGGCCGCGCGGGCAGGTCGCTGCCAAACGTAAGGTACTCGCGCGCCGCAACTCCCCGGGTTTTCTGGCGCTCCATTGCCTTGCGCTCCCTGGCGCCAGCCGGCGGCGCTGGCTCGGGCAACATCGCCATCACGACGGGATCATTTCTGTTGAGAACCATCAGGCCCGTGGAACCAAAAACATTCGCTTTTGCAGAGGCATAGGAAGGCATGCTTCCGTGCCAATCCAGGTGATCCTGCGAAAGGTTCAGCACGGTTGCCACCGTCGGCTCAAAGCTTTCAACTTCGTAAAGCTGAAAGCTTGAAAGTTCCAGCACCCAAACATCCGGCAGGTTGCCCGCGTCCAGGCATGCTGACAAGGTATCCAGAATCGTTGGACCGATATTGCCCGCAACGGCGACTGACTTGCCAGCCCGCTCGACCAATTGACCTGTGAGCGACGTCACGGTTGTCTTGCCATTGGTCCCGGTGATTGCAATGACTTTCGGCAAATAGCCTTTGTCGGCTTTCAGCTTTTCCAGGGCCGAAGTGAACAAGTCCACTTCACCTTTCAACTTCAACAAATGGCGATCGCCGGTCACAAAAGCCGGTGAGACCTCCATCGGCCTTAAACCCGGACTTTTGAACACGTGTGCGAAGGCATTTCCGGAACCACAGACCTGGTCAAAATCGCCCGACACAAACGAAGCGCCGGGCACATCCGTCTTCAGCGCATCGAGATTCGGAGGGCTTTGGCGTGTGTCGGCCACCGTCACGTTTGCGCCTTCCCGCGCGCACCAACGCGCCATGGCGAGTCCGGATGCGCCCAGACCCAGAATGAGCACCTTCTGATCGTTGAGATCGATCACGTTCCCTACCTCAACTTCAAGGTGGAGAGGCCCACCAGGCACAGGAGCATGGTGATGATCCAGAAACGCACCACCACCTGCGTTTCTTTCCAGCCGGTTTTCTCAAAGTGGTGGTGCAGGGGCGCCATTTTCAGGATGCGCCGGCCTTCACCGTATTTGCGCCGGGTGTACTTGAACCAGGCAACCTGCAGCATCACTGACAAAGCCTCGACCACGAAAATTCCGCCCATGATGGCCAGCACAATCTCCTGGCGCACGATCACGGCGATCGTGCCCAAGGCGCCGCCAAGCGCAAGTGCGCCAACGTCTCCCATGAATACCTGGGCCGGGTGCGTGTTGAACCACAAAAAGGCCAGCCCCGCGCCAGCCATCGCGGCGCAAAAGATCAGCAGTTCGCCCGAACCCGGGATGTAGGGGAAAAACAGGTACTTCGAATACACCGAACTGCCTGTAACGTAAGCGAAGACGCCCAAGGCCGAACCCACCATCACCACCGGCATGATGGCCAGGCCGTCCAGGCCGTCAGTCAGGTTCACGGCATTGCTGGAGCCCACGATCACCAGATACGTGAGGATCACAAACCCCAACACACCCAGCGGGTAGCTGATTTCCTTGAAGAAGGGCAACATCAGACCGGCTTTGGGCGGCAGGTTCAAGTCGAACCCCGACTGCACCCATTTAAGAAATAACTCGAAAACACGCACGTTTGAGTTTTCCGAAATACTGAAAACGAGGTAGAGGGCCGCAACAAGGCCAATCACCGATTGCCAGAAATATTTTTCCCTCGACCGCATGCCTTCAGGGTCTTTGTTGACAACCTTGCGCCAGTCGTCAACCCAGCCAATCGCGCCAAACCCCAGGGTAACCAACAGCACAATCCAGACAAAGCGGTTGGTCAGGTCAAACCAGAGAAGTGTAGAGACGGCAATACACAACAGGATAAGCACCCCGCCCATGGTCGGTGTGCCGCTCTTGCTCAAGTGGGACTCCATGCCATACCCGCGCACCGGTTGGCCAATTTTCAACCGGGTAAGGTAGCGAATCACAGCGGGACCGGCAAACAGACCCATCATCAAGGCGGTCAGCGCAGCCATCACTGCGCGGAATGTAAGGTACTGAAACACCCGGAAAACACCGAATTCCGGCGAAAGGGTTTGCAGCCATTGGGCCAGACTCAGGAGCATGCAGCCTCCGATTTTTCCTGGGCGTTTTCCTGAAGAACATGAACAACCCGCTCCATGCGCATGAAGCGTGAACCCTTCACCAAAACACTCTCGTAATGGATTGCCACCTCCAAAAGTTCCCTGTTGAGGCGATCGACATCCCTGAAGTGCCGGCCAACGCCAAAGACGAGGCTGGCCTGCGCAGAGAGCTCGCCCAGCGTACACAGGGCATCAATGCCTGCTGCTTTGGCATAGGCGCCTGCCTCAGCGTGGAATTGCGGACCCTGGTCGCCGACTTCACCCATGTCGCCCAACACCAGCAGGCGCGGAGCGGGCAATGCAGCCAGTACATCAATGGCGGCCTTCACCGAATCTGGATTCGCGTTGTAGGTGTCGTCAATCAGTGTGAAGCGGTGCGCGCCCACCAAACCGCGAACCGATTTTGAACGGCCGCGCACCGGTTCGAATGTTTCAAGTCCCTGCGCGATAGTGGCCGGCGCAACACCTGCCGCCAAGGTGCAGGCAATGGCAGCCAACGCGTTTTTGACGTTGTGGCGGCCGGCGATTTGCAGCTTGAATGTCAAGAGGCCGGCGGGTGATTTCACCTGAACCTGCCAGGCATTTCCAAGCCATTCGGCCTTCTTGCATTGAATGTCCGCGTCACCACTGTGCGGGCCTTCTGCAAAGGTAAGGCAGGCCCGCGGAGCCGCCAACTGCTGCCAAACCAGACTGAACTCATCGGGTTGCGGAAATACGGCAACACCGTTGCCCTGCAACGCCGCAAAGACGGCACCGTTCTCGCGGGCCACGGCCTCAACCGTCGCCATGAACTCGAGGTGTTCGCGCTGGGCGTTGTTGACCAAGGCAATCGTAGGTTGGGCGAGTTTTGCCAAGACGGCGATTTCGCCAGGATGGTTCATGCCGACTTCAACCACTGCGATCCGGTGCATTGCGCGCAGGCGAAGCAGGGTCAGGGGCACACCAATGTCGTTGTTGAAGTTACCGTCGGTCGCCAGCATTTCGCCAGGCGCATGGGTTCGCAATACTGCCGCGATCATTTGCGTTACCGTGGTTTTGCCGTTGCTGCCAGTGACGGCGATCAGCGGCAAGCTGAATTGGGAACGCCAGGCGGCCGCGAGGGTTGCCAGTGCGGCGCGTGTATCAGCCACCACCAGGCCGCTCAGGCCGAGGTCAGCCAGCGCCTCACGTGAATTGCAAATGGCGGCGACCGCGCCTTTGGTCTTTGCTTCTTTCAAGAACTGGTTGCCGTCAAATTTTTCGCCGGTGAGCGCGACGAACAAATCGCCTGGCTGAATGGTTCGCGTGTCGGTGTGCACCCGCACCGGGCGGATGTTTCCGTCACCCGCCAATTGCGCAACGGGCAACCACTGCGCGGCCTGGGCGAGCGTCATCATTGGCGCGTTCATGGCAACACGCCCTGTTGTTGCACGGCCGGTCTGCGCCTGCGCAACGCTTCAAGCACATGGACTTGATCTGCAAACGGCAGCTTGCTGCCGCTGATTTCCTGGTAGGTCTCATGCCCTTTGCCGGCCACCAGCACAACGTCGCTGGCGCCTGCCTGCAGCACTGCGCTGGATATCGCCAATGCGCGATCGGGTTGGCTGCCAACAACAGCATGCA
This sequence comes from Rhodoferax sp., assembly GCA_031379255.1. Taxonomy (GTDB): domain Bacteria; phylum Pseudomonadota; class Gammaproteobacteria; order Burkholderiales; family Burkholderiaceae_C; genus JANYCG01. The sequence continues at coordinate 9,970 of JANNEZ010000481.1, forward strand.
CAGGCATGCCTGTGATGATCTGGTCAATGATGCTTTGCGGTTTCTCTCCGCGCGGGTTGTCACTGGTGACAAGAACCTGATCGGCATGGCGCGCCGCCACAGCGCCCATCAGCGGCCGTTTTCCGGCATCGCGGTTGCCGCCACAACCGAAAACACACCACAATTTTCCACCCCGCGACGTGGCGAGCCGGCGCAATGCCAGCAAGGCTTTTTCCAGCGCATCGGGTGTGTGGGCATAGTCCACTGCGATCAACGGCTGGCCGGTTGAACCGAAACATTCCATTCTTCCGGGCACTGACGGCAAAGTCTTGCACGCGTTGACAGATTCGATCAGCGGCACGCCCAATGCGCGCATCGCGGCAATCACACCCAGCAGGTTGCCGACGTTGAAGTGGCCGATCAGGTGGGTGGAAAGTTCGTGGGACTGCAAAATCTCCAGTCCTTGCCCGTGCTCAACCACCGTGAACCGCAGGCCTTTGTCGCCGTAATCGATGTCGACGGCCTGCAGGCGCGCGGAAGTCGTTGTCGACACGGTCCATACGTCCAAAGGGTTTTGACCATTTCCCAAAACGCGCTTCGACAGGTTCGCCGCCAATTCGGCACCCTTCGGGCCGTCAACATTCACAACCGCAGCCTGCAGCCCTGGCCACCCGAACAACCCCGCCTTGGCCTGCCAATACGCCTGCATGCTGCCGTGGTAGTCCAGATGATCCTGGGTGAAATTGGTGAACAGGGCAACACGGATGCGCGTGCCATCCAGGCGGTGCTCCACGATGCCGATGCTGGAGGCCTCCACGGCACATGCCTTTAAACCGTGGTCGACGAAATGCCGCAAGCTGCGTTGCAACAGCACCGGGTCAGGTGTCGTCAGCCCGTTGTTTTCAAGCTTGAATTCAAACTCGGAACCGCTGACCGGGTCGGCCTGTGTGCCAGACGGCATGGCGACGCCCAAAGTGCCAATGAGCCCACACGCCCATTGGCCCGAAGGTTTCAGGTTTGACAATGCGTGAGCCAGCCACCACGCAGTGGACGTCTTGCCATTGGTGCCGGTGATGGCTACCACGTCGATCGCCCGGGAGGGCTCCTCAAAATATGCGGCGGCAATGGGACCGGTGGCCGCTTTGAGGCCAGCGTAGCTTGCAACCGCGTCGCCCGCAAAGGCAAACGCCTCAACACCTTCCCCGGCTACCAGGCATGCACTTGCGCCGCTGGCAAGGGCGGAGTCGACAAAGCGCCGTCCGTCCGTGGCAGCGCCCGGCCAGGCGATAAAACCGTCGCCCGCGCTTACCTGGCGGCTGTCGGTGGTGAGCGTGCCAGTCACCCGGCCCCGCAACCAATGCGCGGCTTCAAGCGGTGTGTGCAGCGCGCGAAGGGCTGCCATCAAAAACTTTCCTCCGCAGCGGCGATGATCTGCGGCTTGACGGCCATGTCAGGCTGCACGCCCATCATGCGCAGGGTCTGCTGTACGACTTCGCTGAACACCGGCGCGGCAACCACGCCTCCGTAATATTGGCCGGCGGTGGGTTCGTCGATCATCACGGCCACGATGATGCGCGGCTTGTCGATGGGCGCCATGCCGACAAACCAGCCACGGTATTTGCGGTTGCCGGCCGTGCCGTAGTTTTTGCCGACCTGTTTGATGGCAGTGCCCGATTTCCCACCGACCGAATACCCAATGGTTTGCGCCTTCTGCCCGGTGCCGCCCGGGCCGGCCGCCATTTCGAGCATCTTGCGCACCTGCCCAGCCGTTTGGGAAGACAACACCCGGGTGCCCTGCGCCGGTTCACTGGTCTTGATCATGGTCGCTGGAATGATTTCGCCATCGTGTGAGAACACGGTGTACGAGCGCGCCATCTGGAACAGCGAGGCAGACAGCCCATACCCATACGACATGGTGGCCTGCTCAATCGGCCTCCAGGTTTTGTGCGGCCGAAGCCGCCCGGACACTGCGCCGGGAAAACTGATCTGCGGTTTTTGCCCGAAGCCGGCCTGTGAAAACATTTCCCACATTTCCCGGGGCTCCATCTTCATGGCGATTTTTGTGGTGCCAATGTTGCTTGATTTCTGGATGACTCCTTCGACGGTCAACAGGCCGTTGGGATGGGAGTCTGAAATCACTGCGCCGTATATCGGCAAGCGGCCGTTGCCGGTATCAATCGGGGTCTGCGGGTTGACACGCCCGGTTTCCAGCGCCAGGCCCACCGTGAAGGGCTTGACGACGGAGCCGGGTTCAAAGGTATCGGTCAAGGCGCGGTTGCGCAACTGCTCCCCGCTCAGGTTGCGCCGCTTGTCAGGCACATAACTCGGGTAGTTGGCCAGCGCCAACACTTCGCCGGTGATGGCATCCAGAACCACCACACTGCCGGCCTTGGCCTTGTGTGTCGTGACCGCGTCGCGCAGTTTCTGGTAGGCGAAGAACTGCACCTTGCTGTCGATGCTCAGCTGAATGTCGCGGCCATCGGCGGGTGGCACGGTTTCACCCACGGACTCCACCACGCGGCCCAGACGGTCCTTGATGACACGGCGCGAACCGGCGCGCCCGGCCAGGTCTTTGTTGAAGGCCAGCTCGACACCTTCCTGTCCCAGGTCTTCCACATTGGTGAACCCCACCACATGCGCCGCCGCCTCGGCCTCGGGGTACTGGCGCTTGTATTCCTTGCGCTGGTAGATGCCCTTGAGGTCCATCGCGGCAATTTCCTTGGCCACAGCGTCATCCACCTGCCGTTTGAGCCAGACAAAGGTCTTGTCTTCGTCGCTCAACTTGTGGGTCAATTCCGCCACCGGCATTTCCAGCAGTTTGGCCAACTGGGCGATTTGTTTCCTGGTCAACTGCACGTCTTCCGGAATCGCCCAAATGCTGGGCGCCGGCACACTGGACGCGAGGATCAGGCCATTGCGGTCCAGGATTCGCCCGCGGTTGGCGGGCAACTCCAGGGTGCGCGCAAAACGCACCTCACCCTGTTTTTGATAGAACGCGTTGGAGACGACCTGGATGTAGGCGGCCCGCGCCGTCAGGCCAATGAAAGCGGCCCCAATGGCGGCGACGATGAACTTGCTGCGCCACACGGGGGTGCGGCTGGCCAGCAGCGGGCTGGAGGTGTAAGCGATACCGCGGCTCATGGCGCAGCCTTCTTCGCCCCGGCGCTTTGCGCTTCGGCAACCGGGCCGTCTTTGTAGGTCACGTAACTGGTGATGGCCGGGGTGACCGTGCGCATGTGCAACTGGTCCCGTGCCAGGCGCTCGATGCGCAGCGGTGTTGCCTGGGCGCGCCGCTCCACCTGCAGGCGTTCGTTGTCGGCCTCAATGCGCCGCGCCTCCGCATGGGCCTTGTCCAGCGCGGAATAAAGACGCCGCGATTCATACTGAACGCCCACCAGATGCAGCGCGCTGGCCAGCACCGCCAGCAACAGCACAATATTCAAGCGGGTCATGCCGTCGTCCTTTGGGCAATCCGCATCACGGCGCTGCGGGCGCGTGGATTCGCTGCGACTTCCGCCGCGCCCGGCTTGACACGGCCCAGCGCCTTGAACTTCATGGCCTGGGGCGCGGCAAAGGGCGCCCGGCGGTCAAACAGCTCGCGCGAATGGCGCGCGATGAACTGCTTGACGATCCGGTCTTCCAGCGAATGAAAGCTGATCACCACAAGCCGGCCTCCAGGTTGCAGCACATCGAGACTTGCCTCTAACGCCTGTTGCAGCTCTTCAAGCTCGGCGTTGATGTAAATCCGAAGAGCCTGAAATGTGCGCGTTGCAGGGTTCTGGCCCGGCTCGCGGGTTTTGACCGTGTCAGCCACGAGCTGGGCCAGTTCAAAGGTGGTTGAAACTGGGCCCCGAGCCTGTCGGCGCGCAACAATCGCCTTTGCAATGTTGCCAGCAAACCGTTCTTCACCATAGTCACGAATCACCTCCGCAATATTTTCGCTCGATGCGCCCGCCAGCCACTGGGCCACGGTCTGCCCGCGTGAGGTGTCCATGCGCATGTCCAGGGGGGCGTCGAAGCGGAAACTGAACCCGCGTTCGGGCTTGTCGATCTGCGGCGAGCTGATGCCCAGGTCCATCAGGACGCCTGCCGCGCTGGCAGGGGGCAACCCGGCAATCTCCTTGAAGCCCTCGTGCCGGATGGAAAAACGCGCATCGGTGATGGCCGAGGCCGCCGCCACCGCTTCGAGGTCCTTGTCGAAGGCGATCAGGCGCGCGGTAGGGCCCAGTTTCGACAACAGCAGGCGCGAATGGCCACCGCGGCCGAAGGTTGCGTCCACAAAACATGCGCCCGCAGGTGACTGCGCACCGCTCTCGGGGTTGTCGTCCGTCTTGTTGAGAAGGGCTGCGACTGCTTCGTTCAACAAGACAGTGGTGTGTTGCCATGGGGTGTCCACCGTCCGCTCTTCAGAAAGAAAAGTCCCGGAAGACGTCGGGCATTTCACCCTGCATCGCCTCGGCCTCGCGGGCCTCGTAGGTGGCCCGGTCCCACAGCTCGAAGTGTTCGCCCATGCCCAGGAGCACGGTGTCCTTGACGATGCCGGCGCCGCTGCGCAACTCGGGCGAAACCAGCACGCGCCCGGTGCCGTCAAGCTCCGCATCCATCGCGTTGCCCAGGAAAATGCGTTTCCACCACTGCGCCGACATCGGCAGGGATGCGATGCGGTCACGGAACTTCTCCCAGGCTGGACGCGGGAACACCATGATGCAGCCGTGGGGGTGCTTGGTGAGGGTGAGTTGGCCCGACGACGTGGCCAGCAGCACGTCGCGGTGGCGCGTAGGCACCGACAAGCGCCCCTTGCCATCCAGACTCAGCTGTGAAGCCCCTTGAAACACCAATCACCGCCCTTTTTGATCGAAAACTCTTGAAAACCCGTCGCACCAGTGGCGAATACCACTTAATTGCACATTTTTG
>JANNEZ010000508.1:0-6878 GCA_031379255.1 Rhodoferax sp.
TGTTAATTATTGGTGAAATTTTGGGATTTTCCGTAAATATCAAGCTTTTTAGGCAATGAAGTCACGTATATAGACGATAGTTTGCTATATAAATAGCAGCATTCAATCAGAGCGCGCAAGATTCTTTGACTGCAGCGCCGCCAGCAACAGGGCGTGGATGCCGCCAAAGCCGCCGTTGCTCATGCACACGATGTGGTCACCGGGCTGGGCAGCGGCGTTGATCTCTGCCACCAGCGCGCCAATCGAGCTCGCCACGCTGGCGCGTGCGCCCATAGGCGCCAGCGCCTCCACGGCGTCCCAGCCGAGGCCGCCGCTGTGGCAAAACGCCAGGTCGGCCGATTCCAGGCTCCACGGCAATTGCGCTTTCATCGCCCCGAGCTTCATGGTGTTGGAGCGCGGCTCGAAGACAGCCAGGATGCGCTGGCCCGCCGGCAAAGTCTGGCGCAGGCCATCCACCGTGGTGCGGATGGCCGTCGGGTGATGGGCAAAGTCGTCGTACACCGTGACCGCAGGCCGGGCGGCATCGCCGTGCAGAAACACGCTGCCGCGCAGCTCCATGCGGCGTTTGACATTTTGGAAACTGGCCAGCGCCTCGCACGCCGCCGCCACCGAAACACCCACGTGTTCAGCAGCCGCAATCGCCGCCAGCGCGTTCAGCTGGTTGTGTGTGCCGGTTAGCGCCCACTTCACGTGCCCGCCGCGCTGCCCCTTGATTTGCACCTCAAAATCGCCCGGTTCGCCCAGGGCCGTGACATCACTCACCGCCGCGCCAAAACTGCGCACCTCGCTCCAGCAGCCCGCGCTCAAGACGCGCTGAAGCGACTCCTCCAGCCCGTTGACCACCACCCGCCCGTTGCCGGGAACGGTGCGCACCAGGTGGTGAAACTGCCGCTCGATTTGCCCCAGGTCGTCAAAGATGTCGGCGTGGTCGAACTCCAGGTTGTTCAAAACCGCCGTGCGCGGGCGGTAGTGCACGAACTTGCTGCGTTTGTCGAAAAAGGCGGTGTCGTATTCGTCGGCTTCTATAACAAATGGTGCCCCCACGCTCCCGCACTTCGTGTCGTCGCTGCCCCCCGAGGGGGCCGTGCCTTGCTTGGGGCGGCCCGGCGCGGCGGCGTCACTGATCTTGCCGAGCCTTGCTGAGACCCCAAAATTCAAGGGCACGCCGCCGACTAGAAACCCCGGCTGCAAGCCAGCGGCCTCCAAAATCCAGCTCAACATTGCCGTCGTTGTCGTCTTGCCGTGGGTGCCGGCCACCGCCATCACGTGCCGGCCTTGCAGCACGTGTTCGGCGAGCCACTGCGGCCCGCTGGTGTACGGCAGGCCCTGGGACATGATGGCTTCCATCAGCGGGAATTTCGGTGTGCCGTCTGGCAGGTGCGCACGGCTCACCACATTGCCGATCACATACATGTCTGGTTTCAGCGATACCTGGCCGACGCCAAAACCTTCGATCAGATCAATCCCGAGCGCCCGCAACTGGTCGCTCATCGGCGGGTAAACCCCCGCGTCGCAGCCCGTCACCCGGTGCCCGCTCTCCCGCGCCAACGCCGCCAGCCCGCCCATGAAGGTGCCGCAAATACCCAAAATGTGAATGTGCATGGGGGGATTCTAGGGAGGGCGGCGCCGGCCGCCGGACCGGGCAGAATCTGGAAATGCGCTCTAAAGGCTTGCATTCGCCCGACAATGCGCCACACTTGAATCCCCGCCCTGAGCCCCGTTTGTGAACACCGCGTCTGCCGAAATTGCCGCAACCGCCGCCCGCCTGGTTGTGGAGGAGGGCCTCGAGTATGGACCGGCCAAACGCCGCGCGCTGAAAATGCTGGGGCTGCCGGCGCGCACGCCGCTGCCCGGCAATGACGGGCTCGAAGCCGAGGTGCGGGACTACATCGCGCTTTTTTGCGCCGACACCCAGGCGCAGGAGTTGCGCGCCTTGCGCCAACATGCGCAGATGTGGATGGGGCGGTTGACCGAATTTCGACCGCATCTGGGCGGCGCCGTGTGGCGCGGCACGGCGACGCGGCGCAATGACATCTTTCTGCAACTGTTTTGCGACGACAGCAAATCCGCCGAAATCGCCTTGATCGACCAGCGCGTGAAATACCTGCCGCAACGCGTGACCGGCTTCACGGGTGAGGAGGTGGACGCGCTGAGTGTCCACAGCTTTTGCCGCGAACTCAACGAGGAGGTCGGCGTTCACCTGATGGTTTACGACTACAACGCGCTGCGCGGAGCTTTGAAACCACAGGTGAATGGCAGGCCTTTGCGTGGCGATTTGCAGGCGCTTGCTAAACTGGTGACGCCAGGCCGAGAGGCTTAATCCCGCCATGACCCACCCAACTAGTTCCGGTGTCCCGCCCGCCTCGTCACGCCGGCTGGTCGTGAGCGCCAGTGTGGCGGCGGCGTGTGGTCTGGGCTTTGGCTGGTGGAAGTTTCTCTATGCGCCTTCCCGCGCGGCGACTGGCGCCGAGGGTGACAGCGAGAGCCCCGAGCGCCAGTTTTGGGGAGCCACGTTTGACACGCCGTCTGGTGGACGGCTGCCGCTGGCAGGTTTCAGGGGCCAATTGCTGCTGATTAATTTTTGGGCTACCTGGTGTCCCCCGTGCGTGGAAGAATTGCCGCTAATTGATGCTTTTTATCAAGAAAACAAGGCTAAAGGCTGGCAAGTTGTCGGAATAGCCGCAGATAATGCAAAAGCTGTCAAGGATTTCACGGCCAAATTGCCGCTCCGTTTCCCGCTGGCGCTGGCCGGAATGGCGGGCGTGGAATTGAGCCGATCCTTGGGCAATCTCGCGGGCGGGCTGCCCTTCACCGTGATCTTTGGCAAGGATGGTAAAGTTCTGCATCGCCAAATAGGACGTCTCACGGCCGAGCACCTGGCCACCTGGAGTCGCCTTGAATAGGCAGGCTTTTGCAAGTCAATAGCGTTCAAATTGGGTCTATTACCGCTCGAAGCACAGTAATTAGTCAATATTGGCCGAATTTAGGGTAAATTCACGTCGATTCACAATATTGGCAAGCCCTTGCCGCAAAAACGAGTTGGAGAAAACATGGATTTACGCAAACTCAAGACATTGATTGATCTGGTGTCTGACTCGAATGTGTCCGAACTGGAGATCACGGAGGCTGAAGGCAAGGTTCGCATTGTCAAGGGCGGGCAAGCGGTGGCGCAGGCCTACACCATGCCGGCGCCCATGGCCATGGTGGCTGCGCCCCCGATGGCGGCGCCGGTTGCCGAGCCGGTTGCTGCTGCGGCGCCGGTGTCAACCAACCACGCGGTGAAGTCGCCGATGGTGGGCACGTTTTACCGAAGCGCGTCGCCGGGCGCCAAGTCCTTTGTGGAGGTCGGTTCGGTGGTCAAGGAAGGCGACACCATTTGCATCATCGAAGCGATGAAAATCCTCAACGAGATCGAAACCGACAAAGCCGGCACGGTTGCCCGCATCCTGTGTGAAAACGGGGAAGCGGTGGAGTATGGGCAGCCCTTGTTCGAAATTGAATAATCCGGCGGCCCAACCCGAACCATCGCGACATGTTTAAAAAAATACTGATAGCCAACCGTGGCGAGATCGCCCTGCGCATCCAGCGCGCCTGCCGTGAAATGGGCATCAAGGCGGTGATGGTGTATTCCGAGGCCGACCGCGAAGCCAAATACATCAAGCTGGCCGACGAAGCGGTGTGTATCGGGCCGCCGCCGTCGGCGCAAAGTTACCTCAACATGCCGGCCATCATTTCGGCGGCTGAAGTGACGGACGCCGAAGCGATCCACCCCGGCTACGGGTTTCTGAGCGAAAACGCCGATTTTGCGGAACGTGTGGAGAAAAGCGGCTTCCAGTTCATCGGGCCGACGCCGGAATCGATCCGCATCATGGGCGACAAGGTGTCGGCCAAACAGGCCATGATCAAAGCCGGCGTGCCGTGTGTGCCGGGCTCCGAGGGCGAGCTGCCGGACGACCCGGCGCAGATCCGGCGCATCGCCCGCTCGGTGGGTTACCCCATCATCATCAAGGCCGCAGGCGGCGGCGGCGGGCGCGGCATGCGGGTGGTGCACACCGAGGCCGCCCTGATCAACGCGGTGCAGATGACCAAGGCCGAAGCCGGCACGGCGTTTGGCAATCCGGCGGTCTACCTGGAAAAATTCCTGCAAAACCCGCGCCACATCGAAATCCAGATCATGGCGGACAAGTACAAAAACGCGGTGTACCTGGGCGAACGCGACTGCTCGATGCAGCGGCGCCACCAGAAGATCATCGAGGAAGGCCCGGCGCCTGGCATTCCCCGCAAGTTGATCGAACGTGTGGGTGAGCGCTGCGTGGCGGCGTGCAAGAAGATTGGCTACCGCGGCGCCGGCACGTTTGAATTCCTGTTTGAAAATGGCGAGTTTTACTTCATCGAGATGAACACGCGGGTCCAGGTGGAGCACCCGGTGACCGAATGGATCACCGGAGTTGACATCGTGCGCGCGCAGATCATGGTGGCGGCCGGCGAGAAGCTGCCGTTCACGCAGCGGCAGATCGAGATCAAGGGGCATGCGATCGAATGCCGGATCAATGCCGAAGACCCCTACAAATTCATCCCGTCACCCGGGCGCATCACCATGTGGCATCCGCCCGGAGGCCCGGGCGTGCGCGTGGACTCGCACGTCTACACCAATTATTTTGTGCCACCCAATTACGATTCGATGATCGGCAAGATCGTGGTGCATGGCGATACGCGTGAGCAGGCCTTGGCACGCATGCGCACGGCGCTGGGCGAGACGGTGGTGGAGGGCATCAATACCAATATCGCGCTGCACCGCGAGCTGATGGTGGACGCCAAATTCATGGGCGGCGGCACCAACATCCATTACCTGGAACAGTGGCTGGAGCAACACAAGCGCTGATCCGGATGTTTGAACTTGTCCTGATCTGCCCGCAGGATCGCATCGAGCCCCTGAGTGACGCGCTGGAAGCGCTTGACGCTTTGAGCGTGAGTGTGGAAGACGCCGACGCCCACACCGGCGCCGAGCAGGCGCTCTTTGGCGAGCCTGGCATGCCGCCACCCAAAGACGACTGGCAACGTTCGCGCATGACGGCGCTGTTCCAGATGGAAGACGCCGCCGACGAGGCCCTCAAGCTGTTGGGTGTTCAGGATTTCTTCGCGGGGTGCCGGTCACTGGGTGTGCGGGCTGTGGCCGACCAGGATTGGGTGCGTCTGACGCAGTCGCAGTTTGAGCCGGTCGAGATCACCCCTGAATTCTGGATTGTTCCCACCTGGCACGAACCACCGGAAGCGGCGAAGTGGCTGATCCGCCTGGACCCTGGTTTGGCGTTTGGTACCGGAACACACCCCACCACCCGCATGTGCCTGCGCTGGATTGCGCGTCGCGGCGCCGGCATTTCGGGCCAAGCCGCCCCGTGGGGCCGGGTGCTGGACTATGGTTGTGGTTCCGGCATCCTGGCCATCGGCGCGGCAAAATTTGGCGCGACCGGCATCGATGCGGTCGACATCGATCCAGCCGCTGTCACGTCGACGCTTCACAATGCCAAAGCCAACCGGGTCGTCCTCAATGCGGGCCTTCCAGACCAGATCAGCGGCCAGTACGCGGTGGTTTTGGCGAATATTCTGGCCAGTCCTTTAAAGGTTCTGGCGCCGCTGCTGTGCAGCCGCGTCGCGCCTGGCGGTTCCCTCGTGCTGGCGGGAATTTTGGAGCGTCAGGCCGAGGAACTCAGCGCCGCTTACCAGCCTTACCTGCGCCTGGTGGTCAGTGATGCCCAAGACGGTTGGGTGCTGATGACCGCTGCGGCGTGAGTGCTGGCCCGCTGAGTCTGAACCAGGGCACGTCGGCGGCGTCGGCCGTGCTCTAGAATTTCGACACCATGAGCCTGATCACCCGCTGCCCGGCCTGCCTGACGACGTTTCGGGTTGTGCCCGATCAGCTGCGGATTTCCGAGGGCTGGGTGCGTTGCGGCCAGTGCCAGCATGTGTTTGATGCGAATGCGGCGCTGGTGGACAACACATTTGCGTCCCCGGTGCCGCCGGTTGTCGGAAGTGTGTCCGATTTGCCAGAACCGCTCGGGCGGTCGGAGCCAGTTGAAGTGCCAGAAATGCGAGAGCCGGCGCAACCCGCCGGGCGCGAGGCGCCATCGGATCCTGCGCCAGACGTGACCACGGACATCACCGCAGGTGTCGATGTGGACCTTGGGATCCCGTCCGATGGGGTGATGCATCCGGTCGCGGGCGGGCATCCAATCGCGGTGTCGAACGCGCCACTGGCGCAAGAGCCGATTGAGCTCAACCGTCCGGACGTCAGTTTCATGCGACGCATGCCGCAGGCGTCATCGTGGCAGCGCACGTCGCTGCGGATGTTGCTGGGCGTCATGGCCGTCGGCCTGCTGGCGGCGCTGGGCATCCAGGGGGCTGTGCAGGAACGCGACCGGATCGCTGCCATGTTTCCGCAGACCAAACCGGCGCTTCAGTGGATTTGCCGACAGCTCAATTGCACGGTGTCGAGCCTGCGCCAAATCGAGTCGGTGGTGATTGACAGTTCGTCTTTCAACAAGATCCGGCCGGATGCCTACCGTTTGGGCATAGTGTTGCGCAATACCTCTGCCCTGGACATCGCCATGCCGGCGCTGGAACTGACATTGACGGATTCCCAGGACCAGCCCGTGATGCGACGGGTTTTGCCTGCGGGTGAGTATTCGCCCGCCAGCAGCCTGAGCGCGGCATCAGACTGGTCGGGTTCGGTCGCCATCACTGTGCGCGGCAATGGGTCTGACCGGTTCTCGGGATACAAGGTGCTGGCTTTTTATCCCTGACGACCATCAATTCAAAAGCCGGGTGGCAAAGAAAAAGCCCGACATCTTTCGACATCGGGCTTTGAGTGATCCGCCAGC
>JANNEZ010000530.1:0-2498 GCA_031379255.1 Rhodoferax sp.
TTGGCAACCTGAATATCCAGAATCTCGGTGTGATACTCACGGCCAATCAGAAAGTTGCGTTTGTAGTAATGCACCCCACTTTCGACTTTGCCTTTTTCTTGTGGCGATTGGCTGTGGCAGGGCTCTACCGAGAACGCGTAATGCTCGGCAAACTCGCGGTAGGCTCTCGTCACCACTGGGTCTTCGAAATAGTCTTTACGCAAATGACAAAAACGGCCGGTCTCGCCGGCAGAGCCGACGGGGATTGCATAACGAATCTCCACCTTGTCGCCAGTAACCACAACCCGATCGATGAGCAGTTCGACCAATGCCCGTTTTTGTTCAAAGGTGGCGGTGGTCAGCGTGCTGGCTACGCGCGAGCAGAAATCATCCGCAGATTGAATTAGCCGGGTAATTTCGGTTTGTCGATTGGTATGCCCATCCAACTGTCTTTCTTGGTTGTCAAGCGCTTGCAAATTTTTTTCAAGTCCTGCGCGACGCCGCTGATATTCGGCCAGCGGAATAGTCCCAGCCAAATAGGCATCAGTCAGTCGGTCAACTTGATGGATGATAGTGGCACGAGCCTTTTGCAACACCTGTCGACGCGCTTGTAATTCTTGGGGCAACCAGGCACCGCCATGGGCGCGCTCCAAGGCTAGCTTAATACTTTCAGGATGGGTCAGGATTTCACAGACATCGGCCCAAACCAGTGCATCAAGTTGGTCGGCGGGAATGAAGCTACTTGGACAGCGTTCATTACGATGTGAATGGACGGGTGGCAGCTTGCCTTGGCACACATAGTAGGTCTGGCTGAAATCGTTGTTGCGCTTGGTGCAGGTCCGCGAGTAACACGCTAAGAGGCATGCCCCGCAACTGACCAACGCCCGTAACAAATACTGATGCGCGTTGTTGTTGCGTCGCGACCATTGTCGATTTTGAGCAAGTTTGGCTTGAACCTGCTCGAAGCAGTCTTCGCTCACTAGCGCCGGTATCTTCGCAACCGGGATCCACGTTTCGGGCAAAGTCCGTTTGCATGTGCTCTTAGTGCGGCCAACTGGACGCAGTGCCGATTGACGCATCCGTGCGGCCACAGGGCGCGATCGACCTGCAAAGACTTGGCCCGTGTACACCGGATTGGTGAGAATACCGCGCACGGTTGCGGTATTCCAGCGCGGATTGCCATCCGGACTGATGACACCCAGATTTTGCAGACGCTTGGTCAAGCCCATCAAACTGTGTCCCTCTTCAAGATACCAGTTGAACATATCTTGTACATGGACAGCTTCTGCCTCCACCACGCTCACACCCTGCGGATCGCGTGGTCGTTCATGATCGACGCGATATCCGTAGGGAGCACGCGTCCATGGCAGCAGTAATCCAGCCCGATATTTCATCTGCCGACCACGTCGCATCCGCTCTCCGATTAACGTGCGCTCATACTCTGCCACCGCCCCACGAATCTGCAACAGCAATTGATCGTTGGGATCGTCGCTCATTGGGCGGTCTAGAAACTCAATTTGACAGCCATATTGCTTGAACTCATCCAGAAGTATGGCCTGCTGTACGTAGCTGCGCGCTAATCGATCCGGCGCAGTGATCAGCACACGATCCAATTCAACTGCCCGTACCCGATCACGCAGTTGATCTAATCCAGGCCGGTTAAGTGTGCTGCCGCTGTAGCCATCGTCTCGAAAGATATTCGTATCGGGCAATTCCCAGCCTTGTGTTTGCATGTGTGCTGACAGTCGTTCGAGTTGCTGATCAATGGTCTGTTGTTGGGCTTGACGCAGTGTTGATACGCGCGCATATACAGCTACTCTCATTGCAAACCTCCTCGGGATCCATTGCCGGTAAGACCACCATTGCTTGTTTGATCGCCTCTGTCGTTTGTGCACTCATTCCCCAGCCCAATATCAACTGGTATGCACGATCCCAGCGCCTTTGGCCGTCTGCCCTTTCCACCAATTCGCGACGCACTTGCCATTTGCGTTTCACAATCGCCTCCTTGTGGATTACCCACTGAAGGCAATGGAAGCATGTCTAGCTGGCGCTTGTCCTTTGCACTACGCGGTCGGCGCCGCCCTCGCGCCATCTTTAACTCTCGGCTCAGGCAAAATTTGTCATTTGTGATTAGGCCATTGAGAATGAACTTCACTATCGCCCAGATGTCTGTTTGAACGAAGATCACTGCGGCTTACGCCTCCCCAACCTTGCCCATGTTTTTGCAATCTTGAATAACTGGGCGCTCGGCTTGTTTGCTCTTTCGGGCGGCGGTAACTTTTCTAAAGCTCAGCGTGCCTTCAACGCTCAGCCCATTCGCGCCCTTAACTTGCTTTTGCGCCAAGATTCGACTTTCGAATAGCCGTACCTGAACCTATCGCCATCATTAACAATTCCATGTTAACGTGTAGACTTGTAGCCAGTCAGCCAAGCAGGAAAGTCGCCCGCAGCAATCATTCGCTTCAGCCCACCGCCACAGCACACTCTCAATTTCATGATTCGTCCTTTCGACATTCGTG
>JANNEZ010000537.1:0-14787 GCA_031379255.1 Rhodoferax sp.
CGAAAACGGCAACGAAGTGTCCACCGGCACCTCAGGCACGATCCACTTCGCCGAGGGCAAAACCTTCGAATACCACAACGACTCGGCTAAAACCGCCGAGTCCAAAAACGCGCAGGGCTGGACGACGCTGGGCGATATCGGTTATGTGGACGCCGAAGGTTTTTTGTACCTGACCGACCGCAAGGCCCACATGATCATCTCGGGCGGCGTGAACATCTACCCACAGGAGTCAGAAAACCTGCTGGTCACCCACCCCAAGGTGATGGACGTAGCCGTGATTGGCGTGCCCAACGAGGAGTTTGGCGAAGAAGTCAAAGCCGTGGTGCAGCCGCGCGACATGAAGGATGCAGGCCCCGAACTGGCCGCCGAGCTGATGGCCTTTTGCCGTGAGCACCTGTCACCCATCAAGTGTCCGCGCTCGATTGACTTTGAAGCTGAATTGCCAAGACACCCGACGGGGAAGCTGTACAAGCGCTTGTTGCGGGACAAGTATTGGGCGGGACGGGCCAGCAAGCTGGTTTGACGTATCTTGAGGATTGATTCCGGGCGTATCGACGAGCGCCCGAATCCCGGACTTCCAGGGCCGTCCAAGGCGCGGCAAGATCAACCGCCGCTACGCCAGCGAGGCATCACGCCGCCGCTCCTCATGGTGCTTAACCCGCGTCGCCTGCGGCGCCACGGCGCACAAATCGTCGGGACGGCGTGATGCCCCGCTGGCGGTGAAGGGTTGAGGTGGCGTGACAGCCAGGATTCAGATACCGTAGGCGCGCTGGTGTTTTTGGCAATTCCAATTGGCCTGGTAGCGATAAGTGCTAGGATTTATCCATGAACACTCACACCATCACCCGGGAAGCGTTGTTACTACCTGTGCAGCAGCGGGCTGAGTTGGCGGCACAACTGCTTTCCAGCCTTGATGCGCTGTCCGAAGCTGAAATTGAACCACTTTGGCTTCAAGTGGCTGCGCAACGGGCGGTTGAGATGGACCAGGGGCGTTCAAGGCGCATTCCGGCCGAAGAGGTGCGTCTTCAGGCAATGGCTTTGCTCAAGTGAGTTACTTTTTCAATGAAGCCGCACGCGTTGAACACCTTGAGCATGTTGCCTACTACGAATCTTGCCAGCAGGGTCTCGGAGCACGCTATTTGCTGGCTTTCGATGACGCAATGGATAAAGTCAGTCAATCCCCAGGCCGGTATCGCGCCGAGTTTCCACCAGATATTCGCAAATATCGCGTGCCAGGCTTCCCTTACAACGTCCTCTATCGGCTTGTGGGTTCGGAGGTTGAAGTTCTGGTCGTCGCGCCGCATCGTCGGCGACCTGGGTACTGGCTGAACAGGCTTTGACTGGTTGATCGACCCGACTTGCGCGGGTTATCGCCGGCGTTGAACTGAACCACTGACTCCTGGCTGGCGGCTCGGCGGTTGAGTCTGACACGCTCTCAATGGCCTTGTGATTTGGCGCTCAAAGCAATGATCCGGTGCGCAGAACCCATTGGAGTCCGCTCAAGTTGACCGCAAGGGGCTGCGGGGGTTCGGGCGGACGGAGCAGCACAGCATCAATTGCCCTGAAATAATTAACATGGATGTAACATTTAAAGCAAAATCGCCAATTTTCCGAGTTTTCAGAAGAAAATCGGCACTCAAGTCACGAAAAACATCAATAGTTTGCTATATTATTAATAGCAACATCAAAACACTGCAAACCTGCCTTCAATTTCGCTGGATTTTTATCTCCATCAATAGACAATTGAAACCATGAAATCGCTGAACTTAGCCTGAGAGTCGCCGCATGCTCAAGACCTACCACGGCAGTTGCCACTGTGGCGCCGTCCAGTTCACAGCACAGCTTGACCTCTCGCAAGACACCTACCGCTGCAACTGCAGCATCTGCAGGCGAACGCGCTTTTGGCCAGCTGTGGCCCGGGAAGACGGCTTTGTGCTGCTGGCCGGTGAATCCGAGTTGACGCAATACCTCTTCAACACCAAAAAGAACCAGCACTATTTCTGCAAACACTGCGGCGTGCGGGCCTTTGGCGTCGGCACCGAAACGCCGATTGGCAAAATGGTGGGCGTCAACCTCGGGTGTTTGAATGATGCGTCCGACGAAGAGCTTTCAAAAGCCCCCATCGTCTACATCGACGGCCGCAACGACCAATGGCAGCATGCCCCGGAGTTGTTCCGCCATTTGTAAATTGCGCGGCGACCCGGAATGAAAAAAAGCCAGGTCACAAGGGCCTGGCTTTTTTCAGTATTAGCGCCGGTAGCGTCACGTATCCGGTCATTGACGCTTTGCTCGCCGGGGATGATCGCCCCGACACCGACATGTGAGTGAATGTATCCGAGTGGCAAAAAGCGTCAATAGGTCAACACCGTGAGTTTGCGCATTAGTTCTCACTTTTGGGGGTTTCGGCCAGTTTTTGCCCTTACCCACCGATCAACTGCGCAAAAGTTCTCAAATCGACATTGCCGCCGCTGACGATCACACCGACGCGTTTGCCCTGCAGCGGCAAACCGGCATGGCGGGCCGCTGCAAAACTCAGCGCGCCGGTGGGCTCGACGACCATCTTCATGCGTTCGGCGAAGAAACGCATGGCCTCGACCAGTTGCGCGTCAGATACGGTGAGGATGCCGTCCACGTGCTGCTGGATCACGGCGAAGTTCAAGTTGCCGACGCTTTGGGTCTGCGCGCCATCGGCGATGGTTTTGGGCGTCTCGATGCGCACCACTTCACCCTTGGCCAAAGACTGCTGGGCGTCGTTGCCGGCTTCGGGCTCCACACCGAAAATTTTGCATTGGGGTGAAAGAGCGCGTGCGGCGATGGCCGAGCCCGACAGGAAGCCGCCGCCTCCAAGGCACACCAGCAGGTAGTCGAGCGGGCCGACCTCCTCGATCAACTCTTTGGCGGCGGTGCCTTGGCCGGCGATCACGTCGAAGTGGTCATAGGGCGGGATCAGCGTCATGCCGCGCTCTTCAGCCAGCTGGCGCGCCAGCGCTTCGCGGTCGTCGGTGTACCGGTCAAACAAAACCACTTCGCTGCCTTTGGCCGGGCTTGCCGCCAGGTAGCCGCGTGTGGCTTCAATTTTGAGCGGCGGCGCGTCTTGCGGCATCAGGATCACCGTGGTGATGCCCAGCAGTTGCCCCGAGAGCGCCACCGCCTGCGCGTGGTTGCCGGAGGAAAAACACACCACACCCTTGCCGCGGTGCGCCGAGTCGAGCATCGCCATGGCGTTGAACGCGCCGCGGAACTTGAAGGCGCCCATGCGCTGGAAGTTTTCGCATTTGAAGAAGACTTCAGCGCCCAGCAGCCGGTCTGCCGTGGAAGACCGCAAGACGGGGGTGATGTGCGCATGGCCCTTGAGCCGGGCGGACGCTTCGACCACGTCCTGGAAACTGGGTAATTTGTGCATATTTTTTGGCGTTTTTTTTGATTAACCATCGAATATACCGCCCAAAATAGCGCCTGTGACACCCCGCCTTGCTTCGCCGCTTTGGAGCCTGCTCAAAACCTTCTCCTGGCAGGAACTGCGCCACCACCCCTGGCAGAACGCCGCTGCCATCGTGGCGGTGATGCTGGGTGTGGCGTTGGCCTTCGCCGTGCAGTTGATCAACGCCTCTGCGCTGGATGAATTTGCGCAGGGTCTGCGTTCAGTCAATGGCCAGCCCGACATCGAATTTCGCGGTCTGGGCGGCCACGTGGACGAAGCGCTTTACCCACGCCTGGCCAAGCACCCGGACGTGGCGCATGCCTCGCCCCTGCTCGAGATCAGCACGTACGCGATCTCCAGCCTGGGCCAACGTCACCCCCTGCGCATCTGGGGTGTGGACGCGCTGGTGGCAACGCAGGTGTCGCCCGCCTTGATGCCGCAACCGCTTGCAAAGCCTGTTGCCGGGGATACACCGCTTGATGCCGCAAGGGACGCGCGGTTTTCCGTCTTCGCACCCGACACGCTTTTTCTCAACGCGTCGGCTGAAGGCCTGTTGTCGCCGGGGCGCGCGGGCACGTTGGCGGTGCAGACCGGCTTGCGCCTGCAAACACTGCGCCGCGCCGGTTCTGTGGCCGCCCCAGGTGCGGCGCTGGCGGTGATGGACCTGGGCGCCGCCCAGGATCTGTTCTCCCGCGCGGGCCAGCTCTCGCGCGTGGATGTGAAGCTCAAGCCCGGGGTGGACCACCAAGCCTTCGTGGCTTCGCTGCAAGCCCTTCCTGACTGGCCGGCTGACGTGGGCGCGCAGGCGCCCGGTGACGCGCTGGACCGCATCAGCAGGCTCTCGCGCGCCTACCGGGTGAATATGACAGCGCTGGCTTTCGTGGCCCTGTTCACCGGCGCGTTTCTGGTGTTTTCAGTCTTGTCGCTGAGTGTCGCCAGACGTTTGCAGGCCTTCGCGCTGCTGGGCGTGTTGGGATTGACGGGCCCAGAGCGCCTGCGGCTGCTGCTGCTGGAGTCTGCCGTTTTGGGCTTGGCCGGCAGCGTTTTGGGCATAACACTGGGCACGGCGCTGGCCAGCGCAGCGCTGAGCCTGCTCGGCGGCGACTTGGGCGGCGGTTATTTTCCGGCGGCTGCGCCCGCCTTGCACTGGAACGCCTGGGCGGCCATCGCCTATGGAGCGCTGGGTCTTCTGGCCGCATTGGCAGGCGGCTGGTGGCCGGCGCGGCAGCTGCGCCAACTGCCCCTGGCGCAAGCGCTCAAGGGCCTGGCGGCCAGCCCGGTGTCTGCGCGAGACAATGCCAAGAGCGTGTTGTTCAGTGTGGTTTTGCTGGCTGCTTCGGTCTTGCTTGCGATGGCGCCTGCGCTGTACGAACTGCCACTGGCGGCCTACCTTTCGGCAGCGCTTTTGTTGATGGGGGGCATCACCGCCCTGCCCGGGTTGACGGTGTTGCTGCTCAATGCGGTCGCGCCGTTGGTGCGCCATCGGGTGTTGCCACTGCTTGCCCTGGAGCGGGCCCGACGGGTGCGCGCCAGCGCCAGTTCAGCCATCAGCGGTGTGGTGGCCGCGCTGAGCCTGGCGGTGGCGCTCACGGTGATGGTGGCCAGTTTCCGGGATGCCGTCACCCAGTGGCTGGACGTGGTTTTGCCCGCAGACCTGTACGTGCGAACGGCCAGCAGCACGCTGGCCGGTGAAGCGGCTTACTTCACGCCGCAGTTCATCCAGAAGGTGGCGGCCACAACCGGCGTCGCCCGGCTCGCCACGCAGCGAACCCGCCTGTTGCAGTTTGACGCCAGCCGCCCGGCAGTGGCGCTGTTGTCGCGCGACATCGGCGCAGCCGTCGGCGCCGCGAAAGTGTTGCCCCTGGTGGGCGACGTTTTGCCCGCGCCCGCAGGCCAGGTCGCGGTGTACGTCAGTGAGGCGATGGCGGATTTGTACAACGCCCGGCCCGGAGCCTCGCTTCCCCAGTTGAACAAGGCCCTGAGTCTCACGGGTCTGTCACCACCAGCTGCTTTTTTTGTAGCCGGCGTGTGGCGTGACTATGCCCGCCAGGGTGGCAGCATCGCCATCGACCGTGCCGATTACGAACGGCTCACCGGCGACTTGCAGGTCAATGACCTGGCCCTGTGGCTGGACCCGGCCGCCAGCGCGCCCGCCGTGCAAGACGCCATCCGCGCGCACGCGCCGGGCCAGCTGGTCGAATTTGCCAGCGCAGGCGAGATCCGCGCCGTCTCGCTCCGGATTTTTGACCGCAGTTTTGCGGTGACCTATTGGCTGCAGGCGGTGGCGATTGGCATTGGCCTCTTCGGCGTGGCGGCGAGTTTCAGCGCGCAGGTGTTGTCCCGCCGCAAGGAGTTTGGCCTGCTGGTTCACCTGGGGCTCACGCGCCGCCAGGTGCTGGCCGTGGTGGCGGGAGAAGGCCTGGCCTGGACCAGCGTGGGCGCTCTGGCCGGCCTGGCGCTGGGCCTGGCGGTGGCGGTGATTCTGGTGCACGTCGTCAACCCACAGAGTTTTCACTGGACGATGGAACTGGCCGTTCCCTGGCTGCGGCTGGGCCTTCTGTGCCTGGCCGTGGTGGGCGCCGGCACCCTCACCGCCTGGCTGGCCGGGCGCGCCGCCGCCGGGCGCGATGCTGTGCTGGCGGTCAAGGAAGACTGGTGATTCCATTTCTAAATCATCCGTGCAGGTCGTTGCACCTCCTAGCCGTGCTCAAGCACTGTCTTTGTCGATGCGCCTACTTCACGAATGATTTAGAAATGGAATGAGCATGTTGAATGCGCAAAATCACGCCAAAATACACCATGGCCTCTGACCCGTTTCGCCGCGCCATGTTGTTCGCTGGCTTGGCTGCCGCCCTGCCCGCGCCGGCCCTGCCCGCCAAAACCCTGGTGTTTCCGCGCGACTACGGCAGCCACCCCGACTTCCGCACCGAGTGGTGGTACGTGACCGGCCACGCCCAATCGGGCGCGCGCGACTTCGGCTTTCAGGTGACGTTTTTCCGCACCCGGGTGGACGGCACGCAGGGCATGCAATCCAAATTCGCCGCCAAGCAAATCTTGTTCGCACACGCCGCCGTGACCGACGTGCAAGGCAAAAAGCTGCTGCACGACCAGCGCATCCTGCGCGAAGGGTTTGACTTGGCCACGGCATCCACCGCCGACACACAAGTGCAGATCAAAGACTGGTCGCTGGTTCGCGGCAAGGATGGTCGTGACGGCAAGACCTACAAGGCCCAGCTGGCCGGCGACGGCTTCAAACTCGCGCTGCAGTTCCAGCCGACGCAAAGCGTGCTGCTGCAAGGCGACAAAGGCCTCTCGCGCAAGGGGCCCGAGGAGAAACAGGCGAGTTATTACTACAGCGAGCCGCAACTGGCGACCCAGGGCGTGATCAGCGTGGGCGCCGAGACGTTGGCAGTGAAAGGCACGGCGTGGCTCGACCACGAATGGAGCCAGGAGCTGCTGCACCCGCAAGCTGTGGGCTGGGACTGGATCGGCATGAACCTGTTTGACGGCAGCGCCGTCACCGCCTTCCAGCTGCGGGACAAGGAAGGCAAACCGATTTGGGACGGCGGCTCGTTTCGCACCGCCAAAGGCCTGCGTTTTGGTTTTCGCAAGGGTGAAGTCGTCTTCAGCCGCCAGAAAAGCTGGAAAAGCCCGCTCTCGCAGGCCAGTTACCCGGTGGAATGGATCGTGCGCACGCCGGCCGACTTCTACACCGTCAAAGCGGTGATTCCCAACCAGGAGCTCGACAGCCGCGCCAGCACCGGCGCGATTTATTGGGAAGGCCTCTCGGACCTGTATGACAGCAATGGCAACCATGTGGGACGCGGTTACCTGGAGATGACGGGTTACGCGCGGCCGCTGAATATCTAGGCGCTTGGGCGGCACGCCTGCTTGGATGTTGAATGCGGCGAAAATACGCCGCAATGACTTCTGAGCGACCCCCACCCCAATCCGCCCAATCCCCGAAATCCCTCTCCGGACTCGCGCCTTTTCTCAAACCTTACCTGGGCCGCATCGCGCTGGCAGGGCTGTTCCTGGTGCTCGCGGCGCTCGCCACGCTGGCCTTTCCACTGGCGCTGCGCAGCCTGATCGACGGCGGCCTCGTCAACCCCGATCTGGCCGACAAGGGCGCGCAGGTGATGGCGCTGCGCGAACACTTCGCCGTGTTGTTTGGTGTGGCGGTGGCGCTGGGCCTGTTTTCCGCCGGACGTTTTTACATGGTGAGCTGGCTCGGTGAACGCATCACCGCCGATTTGCGCAATGCCGTCTATGGCCACGTGTTGCACCAAAGCCCCGGTTTTTTTGAATCGACGCAGACCGGCGAGGTGCTCTCGCGCCTGACGGCCGACACCACACTGGTGCAAACGGTGGTCGGCTCCTCGCTCTCGATGGGCCTGCGCAACACGGTGATGGGCATTGGCGCGTTGGCGATTCTCATCTGGACCAACCCGTATGTGATGTTCCAGGTGCTCGGTGTGCTGGTGCTGATCGTGTTGCCAAGCCTGTGGTTTGGGCGGCGCGTGCGCAAACTCTCGCGCGCCAGCCAGGACCGTGTGGCGGATTCGAGCGCCATCGCCGCCGAAGTGCTCAACGCCATTCCGGTGGTGCAGAGTTACACCGCCGAATCACGCGAGGCAGACCGCTTCAACCAGTCCACCGACAACGCCTTCAAGACCGCCATCCGCCGCACCAAAGCGCGCTCGGTGCTGGTGGCCTTCATCATCATCGCCACCTCGGCGGCGCTGTTGTGGGGCCTGTACCAGGGCACACAGGCGGTGATGGCCGGGCGCATCAGCGCCGGCCACCTGGGCCAGACGGTGGTGTACGTGATCATCCTGGCCAGCGCTTTCGCGGTGCTGGGCGAGGTGTATGGCGACTTGCTGCGCGCCGCTGGCGCCACCGAGCGGCTGATGGAGTTGCTGCATGGCCGCTCACCGATCATCTCACCGGCCGAGCCGCTGTTGCTGCCTGCGGTGAGCAGCGGCAGCGCCGTGCGTTTTGAGCACGTCACCTTCCACTACCCCTCACGCCCGGCGCATCCGGCCTTGAATGACTTCACCTTGTCGGTCAGCCCCGGCGAGACCGTGGCGCTGGTGGGCCCCAGCGGCGCCGGCAAAAGCACGGTGTTCCAGCTGCTGCTGCGTTTTTACGACGCCGATGCCGGCAGCGGCGGCATTGAGCTTGACGGTGTCGCTACCCGCCGGATGAGCTTGAGCGACTTGCGCAACCGCATTGGCATCGTGCCGCAAGACGCGGTGATTTTCTCCACCAGCGCTCTGGAAAACATCCGGTATGGAAAACCTGGCGCGACCGACGCCGAAGTGCATGCCGCCGCCAGAGCGGCGTTTGCTGACGGTTTCATCGACGCGTTGCCGCAGGGCTACAACACCTTCCTGGGTGAACGCGGCGTGCGCCTCTCGGGTGGCCAGAAGCAGCGCATCTCGATCGCCCGGGCGATGCTGAAAAACCCGCCGCTGCTGCTGCTGGACGAAGCCACCAGCGCGCTCGATGCGGAAAGTGAACGCATGGTGCAGGCGGCGCTGGAAAGCGCGATGCAGGGCCGCACCACTTTGGTGATCGCCCACCGCCTGGCCACGGTGCAGAAGGCCGACCGCATCATCGTGCTGGACCACGCGCGCATCGTCGAACAAGGCACCCACAGCGCGCTGGTGGCGCAAGGTGGCGTGTACGCACGGCTGGCGGCCTTGCAGTTCAGTGATTGAGGGCTGGCCGGGGTCAATGGCAGATGACAGACGGCCCATGAGGGGTGTCAGAGAAAATAATTAACACCCATGTTAATTATTGCCGGGTATTGACCTGATTTTCAGAAATTTATTAAAAATCGGGGCTTAAGTCACGAAAAATATCAATAATTTGCTATAATATATATAGCATAGGTTTTCGCGGCATTTTGGCTGTTTTTGCCCAGGCATGCGCCAATTGCATGACTTCCGCAAGATTTGGCTTTGGACAAAGCGCCGCAGAGCTTCTAAAGTTCCGCACTTAACCCACCCTCGCGGGAGCCGCCCATGCCACTGTCCCCAAGCCTTGAACTTCCTTCCTACCTGCAGGCCGACAATCTCGGCCCCTGGGGCATTTACCTGCAGCAGGTGGACCGCGTCGAGCCTTACCTGGGCCACCTGGCGCGCTGGGTCGACACGCTCAAACGCCCCAAACGCGCGCTGATTGTGGACGTGCCGATCCAGATGGACAACGGCAGCATCCGCCACTTCGAAGGTTACCGCGTGCAGCACAACACGTCGCGCGGCCCGGGCAAGGGCGGCGTGCGGTTTCACCAGGACGTGACGCTGTCCGAGGTGATGGCGCTGGCGGCCTGGATGTCGATCAAAAACGCCGCCGTCAACGTGCCCTACGGCGGCGCCAAGGGCGGCGTCCGGGTGGACCCCAAAACGCTCTCTTTGGGTGAACTCGAGCGCATGACGCGCCGCTACACCAGCGAGATCGGCATCATCATCGGGCCGACCAAAGACATTCCGGCGCCCGACGTCAACACCAACGAGCAGATCATGGCCTGGATGATGGACACCTATTCCATGAACGAAGGCGCCACGGCGACCGGTGTGGTCACCGGCAAACCGATTGACCTGGGCGGCTCGCTGGGCCGGCGCGACGCCACCGGGCGCGGCGTCTTCACCGTGGGCATGGAAGCGGCGCGGCTGATTGGCCTGGATGTGGGCCAGGCGCGGGTGGCCGTGCAGGGTTTTGGCAACGTGGGCGGCGTGGCGGCGCGGCTGTTTGCGCAGGAGGGCGCGCGCGTGGTGGCGGTGCAGGACCACGGCGGCACGATTTACCGCGAAGCCGGCCTTGACGTGATCGGCCTCCTGGCGCATGTGGGCCGCACCGGCAGCGTGGCGGGTTTTGCCAGCGCCGAGGCGCTCGACCCGGATGCGTTTTGGGATGTGGCTTGCGACATCCTGATCCCGGCGGCGCTGGAGCAGCAAATCACAGGGTCCGTCGCTTTGCGCATCCAGGCGCGTATGGTGATTGAAGGCGCGAACGGCCCCACGACGCCGCAGGCGGACGACATCCTGCAGGAGCGCAACATCCTGGTGCTGCCCGACGTGATCGCCAACGCCGGCGGTGTGACGGTAAGTTATTTTGAGTGGGTGCAGGATTTCTCGAGCTTCTTCTGGAGCGAAGACGAGATCAACGCGCGCCTGGTGCGCATCATGAAGGACGCGTTTGCGGCGGTCTGGCAGGTGGCGCAGGACTACAAGGTGAGCCTGCGCACAGCGACGTTCATCGTGGGCTGCAGGCGCATCCTGCATGCGCGGGAACTGCGCGGCCTGTACCCTTGAACGCGATTTTGCCCCCTTTCAGAACGGCCGAAAGGCTGAAAGGCTGAAAACAGTAAGGATCAAATTCACAGCGTAATTTGCAACGGCTGCCCTGTGCGCACCACCATGTCAATCAACGCGTCCACCGTGAAGTTGCTGTTCTTATGTCGAATCACGTCCGACACGCGGGGACGGGATACGCCCAGCAGGCTGGCGGCTTTGGCTTGGGTGAGCTTTTCTTGCGCCATCCAGTCCGCAAGTGAATCCATCAGCTGTTTTTTTATGGCTGATTTTTTGGCGATCACTTCGCGCACCTGGGCTTGCAGGGCTTTGGCTTCTGCAGCGCTGAAGCCTAGATCTGCAAACACGTTGCCGCCCACGGGAGTGACGTGCGCAGATACGTTATCAGCGATCGTATCTGTTTTGTGTTTCATGTTGCGTTCCTTTCAGCTATTACGCCGTCGTACCTTGCCTTGGCCAGGGCTTTGTCTTGTTTACTGGTGACATTGGTCTTTTTCTTAAAGCAGTGCAGCACATAAACGGCTTCGGCAAACTTGGCTACATACATCACTCTGTACCAGCCGTCTTGCTGGTCAATGATGATCTCCTTGGCGCCACTGCCTACCTCGTTGAAAGGCTTCCAATGGTCGGGTCCAGCCCAAACTGCACTTGGCTTAGCTGCCTGCCAGCTTCGCGCCGCGCATTTGAGGTGAACAAACTTTCGTCAGTCAAGTCTCGAAGCGACGTACCGCGCCAGTTGATGGGCTTTTCTGATGGCTGCATTTTGGGTGAAGTGTATCAGAACTTGTACACAATCTCAACGAACTCAAGGCGGGTCAGGAACTCAGTGATGCGTCGCGCCAAATCCTGCCGGGCCTGTGGTCTAAGCCTAATTGCCCGGCGGCTCCCGATTGCGAGAGATCGCACAACACGGCGCTGGTTGAAACTACTCCACCGGCCCCTTGAGCGCCTCGGGCAGCGTGAATGGCATGACCGCGATGCCCTCTTCCAGAAGCGCCTCGGTTTCATCGCGAGTGGCGCGTCCGCGGATGCCGCGCTCTTCGGTTTCGCCATAGTGGATCTTGCGCGCTTCTTCGGCAAACCGGTCGCCCACGTCGGTGGTGTTGGCCAGCATGCGTTTGGCCATGGCCATCCAGGCGTTCATCAGTTCCCCTGAAAGCTGCGGACTTGCGACCAGATCGTGCGTTTTTTCCTG
Source organism: Rhodoferax sp. (assembly GCA_031379255.1). Lineage (GTDB taxonomy): Bacteria > Pseudomonadota > Gammaproteobacteria > Burkholderiales > Burkholderiaceae_C > JANYCG01. Next base: position 11,936 of record JANNEZ010000537.1, read on the forward strand.
TCCCGCGCCGGGTTTGGCCGGGGCAGCCTTTTCTTCGGCATTCGCAGACACATCTTCACGCGGGCCGGTGTTGACAGCGCCGAAGTTCAGCCTCGGCGCGCTCAGGCGTTTTGTGATGACGGCGTCGCCGCACATCGGGCATTCCACCATGCCACGGGCCAATTGGTCCTGAAAATCGCTTTCAGAACCAAACCAGCCTTCAAAGACGTGCTGGTGGGCGCATTGAAGATCAAGGACTTTCATGATTCAAGTTGAGCGATGCGTATGAACGGCGGTGACGGGTGTCAATGAACAACTAGCGGTGTTTCAGCAAATAGCGGTAGACAAAACCGGGGAACGCGAAGGTGATGAACAGGGCCACAGTAATGGCATAAAACTCCCACTTCTGCGGCGCGACCTGGCCCAGGCGCTGCTCCAGCGCCAAACCGACACCACCGGCCAGAAAATAACACAGAAGCAATTCCAGCAGGCGCAGCCAGATTGTTTTGGGCCGTTTCATCACAACGACTGCCATCAGGCGGTGGTTGACAAACGGCAGGTTCGCGGCGCAAAAGGCCAATACAACGAGCGCCCAGGCGGCGAAAGACTGCGACACGTGACGGCGGGCCTGCGCGGCTCAGGTGCCCAGCATTTTCATCACCGCGTTGGCGCACAGCGTCATCAACGCGCCCGGCACGATGCCCAGAACCAGAATGAGCGCGCCGTTGATCGACAACACAATACGCACGTCGTTGGGCGCAGACACGGTGCTGGCGGTGATCGGGTCGTCAAAATACATGACCTTGACGACGCGCAGGTAATAAAACGCGCCGATCAGCGACATCATCACGGCAAACACCGCCAGGCCAATGTGGATCGCCTGGCCCGAGGCGATCAGGGCCTGCAAAACCGACAATTTGGCGTAGAAACCGACCATCGGCGGAATTCCTGCCAGGGAGAACATGCAGACGGCCATCACTGCGGCGTACAAGGGGCTGCGCTGGTTCAGGCCGGCGAAATCCGAAATCTCTTCACTCTCGAATCCTTCGCGGGCGAGCAGGAGAATGATGCCGAAGCTTGCCAAGGTGGTCAACACATAGGTGATCACATAAAACATGGCCGAGCTGTAGGCGTTGCCGGCTGAGAGCGTGTTGCCATTGACAAACCCAGACATCAGGCCCAAGAGCACAAAACCCATTTGCGAAATGGTGGAGAAGGCCAACATGCGTTTGAGGTTGCTCTGCGCGATGGCGGCCAGGTTGCCCACCAGGAGCGAGCCGATGGACAGCACCATCAGCATCTGCTGCCAATCCGGCGCCAGCGGCAACATGCCTTCGACCAGCAGGCGGATCACAATGGCGAACGCGGCCAGTTTGGGCGCGCCGCCGATCAGCAGGGTGACAGCCGTGGGCGCGCCGTGGTAGACGTCGGGGATCCACATGTGAAACGGAACGGCGCCGATCTTGAACGCCAGGCCCGCCACCACAAACACCAGGCCAAACACCAGCACGCGGTGGTCCACGTTGCCGGAGCTGATCGCCTTGAACACGGCGTTGATGTCCAGCGAGCCGGTGGCGCCATACATCATCGAGACGCCATAAAGGAGGAAGCCCGAAGCCATGGCGCCGAGCACGAAATATTTCATCGCGGCCTCGGAGGCGATTTCGCTGTCGCGGCGCAACGCCACCAGCGCGTAACTCGACAGGGTGAGCAACTCCAGGCCCAGGTAGATGACAAGAAAATTGTTGCCCGAGATCATCACGAACATGCCAAGCAGCGCGAACATGGAGAGCGAAAACAGCTCGCCGCCGCGCAACATGTCGCGGTCGCCCGCATACGGCCGGCCATAGACCAGCGAAACCATCACGGCCAAGGTGGCGAAACACTTGAGCCAGTTGCCCATCGGGTCGCTCACCACCATGTTGCCAAAACCGTAGACGGTCGCGCCGCCGCTCGCGTACATCGCCTGCATCAACGCGACCACGCCCAGCGTGAGCAGCGTCATCACATACGTGGGGGTGCGCAAGCGGCTCTTCACCCCAAGGTCGACCAGCGCGATCACACAGGCCATCACCGAGAGGATGATTTCCGGGTAAACCGCGATCCAACTGAGTTTGTCAATCATTGCCAGGGTCTCTTATTTCACTTGCCCAAGGTGTTGGGTCATTTCAGTTTGCTCTGCGCAACGTGTTTGAGCAGCTCAGCCACCGAGGTGTCCATCACGTCGGTGAAGGGTTTGGGGTGAATGCCCATCCACAACACGGCAATCGCCAGCAAGGACAACATGAGGAATTCGCGGCTGTTGATGTCGGCGAGCGCCTTCACGTCCTCATTGGCCACCGGCCCGAGGTAAACCCGCTTGAACATCCAAAGCGTATACGCAGCGCCAAACACCAGGGCGCTGGCGGCCGCGAAACCGAGCCAGAAGTTGGCTTTGACGGCGCCGTGAATCACCATCCACTCACCCACGAACCCGGCCGTAGCCGGCAGGCCGCAATTGGCCATGGCAAAAAGCAGCGCAAAAGCGGTGAATTTCGGCATGGTATTGACCACGCCGCCGTAGCTGGAGATTTCGCGGGAATGCACGCGGTCATACAAAACGCCAATACACAGGAACATGGCGCCCGAAACAAAACCGTGGGCGATCATCTGGACGATGCCGCCGGCCACACCCAGGTCATTGAAGATGAAAAAGCCCTGCGTGACGAAACCCATGTGCGCCACCGAGCTGTAGGCAACGAGTTTTTTCATGTCTTCCTGCACCATCGCCACCAGACCGACATAAACCACGGCGATGACGGAAAGCGCGATCATCAACCAGGCCCACTCGTGGGCGGCGTCCGGCGCGATGGGCATGGAGAAACGCAGGAAGC
>JANNEZ010000550.1:0-2047 GCA_031379255.1 Rhodoferax sp.
GTTTGCCCGCGCGCAGGCAGGCCAGCGTCTGCTCGGCATGCATCTGCGTGGGTGTGCACAGAATGACAGCGTCCACCTCTTTGAGGGCCAGGCTTTCGCTCAGATCGGTTGCGACATGGCCAATGCCGTATTTGGCGGCGACTTCTCTGGTTTTTTCAAGATCACGGCCAATGACGGAGATGACTTCGACGCCGTCGATGTTCTGGATGCCGTCGATGTGCTTGACACCGAAGGCGCCTGCGCCTGCAAGGGCGACTTTGATGGTTTTGCTCATGATGTTCTCCTAAATTTCCGCTCGCCTTGAGCTTGTCGAAAGGCCCTTCGTCCCTGCTCAAGACAGGCTTCGACAAGCTCAGCCCGAACGGGGTTATTGGTTTTCAAGAATCAGGTGGCCGACCGAGGTGTTGCTCGCCGGTACGTGGTGAAAACGGTGGTGGACTTTGGGCTTTTGGCCAACGACACCACCCCCATCCACGTCGGACATGGCGCCACGGGCGATCAGCCACATCACCAGCTCGATGCCTTCGCTGCCCGCTTCGCGCACGTAGTCGATGTGTGGCATTTTGGCCAGGCCTTCAGGGTCGTCAATCATGCGGTCGATGAATTTTTTGTCCCAATCGAGGTTGATAAGACCCGCGCGTGGCCCCTGCAACTGGTGGCTCATGCCGCCAGTACCCCAAATTTGCACCTTCAGCGGCTCGTCGTAACTCTCGATGGCTTTGCGGATCGCCTTGCCCAGGTTCAGGCAACGCTGGCCGCTGGGTACCGGGTACTGCACCACGTTCACTGCGAAGGGAATCACCGGGCAGGGCCACTTGAAGTTGTCTTTACCGGGTTGGCCGCACAGCAGGTTCAGTGGCACCGTGAGGCCGTGGTCCACGTCCATCTTGTTGACGATGGTCAGGTCAAAGTCCTGCTGGATCACCGACTGCGCGATGTGCGAGGCCAGATCGGGGTGGCCAATGACCGTGGGCACCGGGCGCGGGCCCCAGCCTTCGTCGGCGGGCTCGAACTTCGCCGCTGTGCCGATCGCGAAGGTGGGGATCATCTCCAGGCTGAAGGCTGTGGCGTGGTCGTTGTAGACAAGGAAGATCACGTCAGGCGTGTTGTCTTTCATCCATTTTTTGGAGGGCTCGTAGCCATTGAACAGGGGCTTCCAGTAAGCCTCTTCTGTCTTGCCGAGGTCGATGGCCGCGCCAATGGCGGGGACGTGGGAGGTGTAAACCGATGAGGTGATGCGTGCCATGGTGAAGGTGTAGGTGTAAGGGTGCCTGTGTCGTTCAATCCAGCAATTTGCCGCTGCCATGCCCTTGCGGCTGGCGCCCGGGCTGCGCTGTGCCGTGTTCGCCCGCGTAGCGGTTGCCCTCGACCGAGCGGCCGCCGGCGATCATCATGTCGCGGTATTCGATCTCGGTCATGCCGGTCATGCTGCCCGCCATCTGCTGAAAGCTCTTGCCGTGGGTGGCGCCGAGTTTGGCCAGGAAGTAGATGTTGCCGCCCAGCGCAATGGCGCGGTTCAGGTCGGCGGCGAGCACCGCCTGTTTCTGGTCTTCCGACATCGGCCATTCGTCCAGGTAGGCGCGTTGGTCTGCCTTGAAACGCTCGCGGTTTTCTGCCTTCATCAGCGACATGCAGAACTGGTTGAGGTGGTAGCCCTTGCGGCTTTGCTCGGCGTCAAAAATCGTTGTGCCGGGCACATCGAGGTAATTTTTATTCAGTGACATGGTGGATTCAGTTCATTTGACACATTGGAAGGACAGCGGCTTGCTGGGGTCGCCCGCGCTGTATTGGGGCCACAGCGGCCATTCGCACAGGGGCAACTCGCGCGTGGTGATGATAGGCAGGCTGAGCGTCTGATCGACCAGGGTCAGGCGGCTGGGGGCTAAGCCCTGCTCCACCCATTGCGACAACGCAGACAGAATGTCCACATTGCCCGGCGCGCCACTGCCCACGTGGTCTACGCCCGGCGCTGTGTAGAGCTTGATGAATTTGTCCGCCGTGTCGCGGCCCATTTTTTGCACCACCGATTCGTAGTAGGCAATGCCGG